>JBAXWQ010000195.1:0-6516 GCA_037128315.1 Opitutia bacterium
GGTGGATTTTATCCTGCATGTCATTCCCGACACCTTCATGGGGGCGTTTGCCAACGGTGAGATTTTGCAGGTGCTGCTCATCTCGCTCCTGTTTGGCTTCGCCCTGGCCGGGCTGGGGGATCACGCCCGCCCGGTGCTGAACCTGCTGCACGATGTCGCGCGGGCGTTCTTCGGCATCGTCAGCATGGTGACGAAGGTCGCCCCCGTGGCGGCGTTTGGCGCCATGGCGTTCACCATCGGCAAGTACGGCCTCGGGTCCCTGCTCTCCCTCGGCAAGCTGATGCTGTGCGTCTATATCACCTGCACGTTGTTCGTGGTGGTCGTGCTCGGGCTGATCGCGCGCCTGCATGGCTTCAGTATTTTCCGGCTGCTCGTCTATATTAAGGAGGAACTGCTCATCGTGCTGGGGACCTCGTCCTCGGAAAGCGTGCTGCCGCGCATGATGCAGCGGATGGAGGAAGTGGGCTGCGCCCGGCCGGTGGTCGGGATTGTGCTGCCGGCGGGCTATTCCTTCAACCTCGACGGCACATCCATTTATCTGACCATGGCCGCCATCTTTGTGGCCCAGGCAACGAACACGCCGCTCACCCTGACGCAGCAATTGACCATACTCGCCGTGTTGTTGCTGACCTCAAAGGGTGCGGCCGGCGTCACGGGCAGCGGGTTTATCACCTTGGCCGCGACCCTCGCTTCGGTCAGTCACATCCCCATTGCCGGGCTCGCGCTGCTGATCGGGGTGGACCGCTTCATGTCCGAGGCGCGGGCCCTGACCAACCTCTGCGGCAACGCGGTGGCCATGGTGGTCGTCGCGATGTGGGAGGGGGCGTTCGATCGCACCAAGGCGGCGGCGATTTTGCTGCGGCCGGCCACGGTCGAGAGTCAGCCCGCGGGGCCGCAAGACTGACCCGCGCTTTCAGGGCTTTTTCGTAAAAGGCTGTAGGAGGGGCTTTACGCCCCGATGGGATGAAATCTCATTCGCAGAATCGGGGCATAAAGCCCCTCCTACAGCCGAAGGGGCGGGGGTTTTATTTTTTCAAACACGCCATCACTCTGCGAGCTACGGCGGGGCGAGTCTATTCGAGGCTTACTCTTCGTCGGGTGGGGTGAAGCCCCGGCGAATGACATTTTCAGCGACCAGCCGAGGGAACAGGAAATTCTCGAGGTATTCCTTGCCGCCGGCCTTGGTGCCGCCGCCGGACATCTTGAAGCCGCCGAAGGGGTGCCGCTCGACGATGGCGCCGGTGCAGCCGCGGTTCAGGTAGAGGTTGCCCACGAACATTTCCTGCCGGGCGCGCTCGAGAGTCCGCGGGCTGCGCGAGAAGATGCCGGCGGTGAGGGCGTAATCGCTGGCGTTCACCATGGCGAAGGCCTCATCGAGATCCTTCGCCTTCATGATCGCGAGCACCGGGCCGAAGATTTCCTCGCGCACGATGGTGTGCTCGACCTTGCAGCCGGTGAACACGGTCGGGGGCACGTAGTAGCCGCCGCTGGCGATGAGCTCGGGGGCCAGCTGGGCCTGCCAGGCGAGCTTGCACTCCTTCTTGCCGGCCTCGATGTAGCCGAGGATGGATTTCTGCGCGGCGTCATCGATCACGGGATTGACGATGGTGCCGGGTTGCGCGGGATCCCCGACGGGGAAGCTGGGGCAGGCGGAGAGGAAGCGCTCGACAAACTTGTCGTACACCCCCTCGAGCACGATGAGGCGGGACAATGCCGAGCATTTCTGGCCGGCGTAGCCGAATGCGCTGTAGAGCGCGGCGGGGATGGCCTCGTCGAGGTCGGCGTCGTTGTCGATGATCAGGGCGTTCTTGCCGCCCATCTCGCAGACCACCTTCTTGAGGTTGAGCTGGCCGGGCAGGGTCTTGCCGGCGGTGGCGTAGATGTCACAGCCGACGGAGCGCGAGCCGGTGAACGCGATGAAATCGATCTGCGGGTGCGCCACGAGGTGCGCGCCGGCATCGGCGCCGGAGCAGGGGAGGAAGTGCAGGGCGCCGGCGGGGGTGCCGGCCTCCATCATGACCTCCATCAGCAACGCGCCGATGATCGACGTCTGGCGCGCCGGTTTGATGATCATGCAATTGCCGGCGACCAGCGGGGCGACGGTCAGGCCGGTCAAGATCGCCAGCGGGAAATTCCACGGCGCGACGGAGACGCCGACGCCGCGGGGCGTCCAGAGCTGCGTGCATTTTTCCCCGGGGACGGCCTGCGTGACGACCGGCTGCGCGAGCTTGACCATCTCGATGGCGTAGAAGCGCAGGAAGTCGATCGCCTCGGAGAGGTCGCCATCAGCCTCAACCCAGGGCTTGCCGGCCTCGAGGATGAGCAGGGAATTGATCTCCATGCGGCGCGACTCCATGAGATCGGCGGCGCGCAGCAGGATGGCGGCGCGGTCCGCGACCGGCGTGGCGCGCCACTTCGGGAAGTACGCGACAGACGCGGCGACGGCGGTCTCGGCATCCGCCACGGTGCCCTTGGCCCAGTAGCCGACCACCTGCGCCGGGCGCGCGGGGTTGACGGAGGGCAGGTAGGGCCGGTCGGTGATGCTCTTGCCGTTGATGATGACCGGCCACTTCCGGCCGAGCTTGGTCGTCTCGTAATCCCGGAGGGCGGCGCGCTGTTTTTCCCGGTTGGCCGCGAGGGAGAAGTCGGTGTTGGCCGCGTTGATGAAGGTGCCGGCCGGCCGCGCCTTGCGGGCGAGGGGCTCGGGCGCGGCGGCGATGGCGTCGACCGGATTGCCCAGGAGCTGCTCCTTCGTGGCCTCGCCCATGTTTTTGATGCGCAGGAAACCTTCGTTCGAGGTGTTCTCAAGTAAGCGGCGGACGAGATAGGCCATGCCGGGCAGCAGTTGGCCGATGGCGCAGTACTCGCGGACGCGGTGGCCCATCTGCAGCAGCGACATCTTCAGCTCGTCGGCCATGCCGTAGAGTGCCTGGAACTCGTAGGCCTTCGGATCGATGCCGAGGCGCTCCGCCTGCGCGATGGCATGGGCGCAGGAGCGGACATTGTGCGAGGCGAAGTTCGGCGTCACGATGTCGATGTTCTCGAGGAGAAACACCGTGAGCTTCTCGTAGTTGGCGTCGGATTCGGGTTTCTTCTGCCAGACCGGGATGGGCCAGTCGCGCTGCTGGGCGATGATGGTCTCGTAGTCCCAGTAGGCGCCCTTGACGAGGCGGACGTTGAGTGGACGCTGATTTTTCCGCGCCCAGGCGACGAGGTCGCGCAGGTCGGCTTCGCAATCGCGCAGGTAGGCCTGGACGGCAATGCCGATGGCGGGCTTTTGCGCGAACTCGGGCTCCTCGAAGATGGACTTGAAGAGCGCGAGGGTGAGGTCCTTCAGCTTGTAGCTCTCCATGTCGAAGTTGACCAGCGCGCCAACCTCGGCGGCGCGGCGCAGGATGGGGCGCAGGCGTTCCTTGAGCGCGGCGATGGAGTTCTCCGGGTCGGCGGGGTGAACGTCGGGGGTGAGGGCGGAGATCTTGACCGAGAGATTGAGGCGCGGAATCGGGCCGGCGGGGCCGAGGTCACTGAAGGCGGGCGCGGGCTCCTTGGCAAAGAACTTGGAGACGGATTCCAGGATCTCGAGGTTGCGTTGGAGGAACACGTCGGCCTCATGCTCGTTCACCACGGCCTCGCCGAGGAGATCGATCGTCGTGGCCAGGCCCAGCTTGGTGTTTTTCCGGATCTGCTTGATGAGGTCCTCGCCGGTCTCGCCGGCGACGAACTGTCCGGCCATGTCGACGATCTGCGCCTTGACCGGGGTGGCGACCAGTGCGGGGGCAAAGGAGGAAGCGGCGAGGCCGGCCTTGAGCGCCGGGTTGAGCTCAACGGCCTTGTCGCCGAGATACTCCTGGAGGTGACGGACGATCTCAGCCGAGCTGTTGAGGGAGGGGAGGACGTCGACGAAACGAAAGAGCTGGGTCTTGAAGACCGGATCCTTCATCGACCATTCCATCAGGCGGGCATAGGCGCCCTTCTTGGAAAACAGGGCCGGGGGCAGCTGTTGGTCCATCAGCGCAAAAAGCTGTTCGCCCTTGGCGCGGACGGCGGATTCGATCTTCGGGTCGGAGGTAAGGAAAGCACTCATGGGTAAAACGTTGGTCCAGCTTTGCCTAGCGCAGGCATTTGGCAAGGTTGGCTCGGTAGCCCAAATGGAGCAAAACGCCGGCTAATCAGGGACTTTAGCGAGTCACCCGGGTGGCGGCTTATGGACTTGGCGGTTCACCTTTTGCGTGGCAGGAGGAATGTGCAACTTTGCCACGGCCGCCGTGTTATCAGCGTGAATGACGATCCCCCAGTGCAAGCTCCCACCCAGGGCATGACGCCCCCGATCGACTTCACTACGTTCATGCATAACTACCAAGACATGGTGTATTCCACGGCCGTGCGGCTCATCGGCAACGAGACGCAGGCGGAGGATATTTCCCAGGAGGTTTTTCTGAAGGCCCACCAACACTTTGAGAATCTACGCTCCAGCCCCACGGCCGGCGGCTGGCTGAAGACGGTGGCGACCAACCTTTCGATCAACCACATCCAGCGCTACAAGAAACGCTGGAGCTTTTTCTCCGACCTGGTGCACAAGGATGCGGAAGGCGGGGAAAAGGAAGTGGAGTTTGCCGCCCCCGACACCTTTTTTTCCAACGTGGACTCATCCGAGCGCCGGGAGTGGGTCGAGCGCGCCTTGGAGAAACTGCCGGAGCACCAGCGCGTCCCGCTCGTGCTCTATCACTTTGAGGACATGCCCTACGAGGACATCGCCCGGAAAACCCGCGTGTCACTGAGCAAGGTCAAGACCGACATTCTCCGCGGCCGCGAGGCCCTGGCGAAAATCCTGCTGCGCAGCGACAGCACCCACGAACAATTTTCCAACTGAGGAACCGCCATGAAAAAAATGACCCCCGAGGAACTTGAGCAGTTCATCCACCAGAGCCTTCGGACCCTGCCCCCGCGCCGCGCGCCCCGCACGCTGGAGGCCCGGGTCCTGGCCGCCTTGGAACACCGCGCCACGGTGCCGTGGTATCACCAGTCGTGGAGCGCCTGGCCCCAAGCTGTGCGGGCGGCGTTTCTGGCTCTGGCGACCGGTTTCGCGGGCGCCTTTGTCGCGGGATTTTATGTCCTGTCCAGCGGCATCGACACCAGCTCGCTGGCCGCGCAAGCGAGCGCTCGCCTCAGCTTCTTCACCAAGCTGTACCATGTCTCAGCCTGGGTCTTCGAACTCGGAGCCAACCAAATCAGCAGCATTCCCTCCCTTTGGCTCTATGGCGGCTTGGCCCTGATTGCGGCGCTCTATGCCACCTTCTTTGGCCTCAGCGCGGCAGCCTACCGCACTCTTTACCGGAACAATTGACCCCTTTCCCAATATGAAATCGAAACTCACTCGTACCCTTAATGCGCTTTGGCTCGCGCTGGCCCTGGCCGTCTCGCCGCTCCTCCGCGCCGAGGACACCCCGGCTACTCCGGCGACCCCGCCCACCCCGGCCACTCCGGCGACGGCCGATGACAAGGTGACTCCGCCGGCGGCACCTGAGCAGCCAGAGACCCCCGCAGTCGCCGAGAAGCCCGCCGCGACATCAGCTGAACCGGCCGCGGCCAAGGATGCGCCGATGGAAATGCAGCCGGCGGACGCCCCGCTGCGCGAACTCGGGGCCGACAAGGAGCCGTCGTCAACCGAGCCGGAAAAGCCCGCCGTGAAGGGCAAAAAGACCAAGCATATCCGTACGATCGGCTACGATTCGAAGCGTAACCACGGCTCGGGCAACGAGCGCGTCAGCGTCATGCATGACAGCACCCTGGCGGCCGGCGAGAAGACGGATGCCGTCGTTTCTATTTTCGGCTCATCCACGTCGGCCGGTGACGTGACCGATGCCGTCGTCTCGGTCATCGGCTCGTCCACTTCATCCGGCAATGTCGGCAATGCCGTGGTCTCGGTCATCGGCAACACGCGGGTGACAGGCGGTACCGTCGGGGACGCCGCCGTCGCCGTCCTCGGCAGCAATTATGTCAACGCCCACATCAAGGGCGAGGTGGTCGCGGCCCTGGGTAACGTTGAACTGGGACCCGATGCGGTCGTGGATGGCAATGTCATCTGCATCGGTGGCACGGTGACCCGCGACGCCAAGGCCATCGTCCGCGGCGATGTGCAAAACATCGCGATCGGCGGACACCACTTCAACTTCGACGGCCTGCACGCCTGGTTCAAGGAGTGCTTCCTGTACGCGCGGCCGCTGGCTTTTGGCGCCCATCTTGGCTGGGCTTGGCTGATCGCAGGCATCTGCCTGACCTTTTACGCCCTGCTGGCGCTGATCGCGCCGGAGGGAGTCAACAAGTGCGTCCAGACGCTCGAGGATCGTCCCGGCAAATCCATCTTGGCCGGCTTCCTGACCCTCCTGCTGACCCCGGTGGCTTATCTGCTGTTGGTTCTCACCATCGCTTTGGTCATCGGCGTGGTCCTGATCCCGTTGTTCTCCCTCGGGCTGTTTTTCGCCGCGATCTTTGGCAAGGTGGTGATGCTGGCCTGGC
>JBAXWQ010000196.1:0-6424 GCA_037128315.1 Opitutia bacterium
CGCTCGCGGCGCGCCGACACCTGCAGGCCGCCCTCGATCAATTGAATCCCACCGGTGGGTACATCGACGATGGCGACGGCACAGGACGCCACGCCGGCAAAGCGAACCGCAAGAAAGGCGCAGCAAACAGTGAAGCCGAGGACCCCGATCCGAACTAAAGTACGCCGCTGCTCACCTCACCTTATCTCGCTTGCGCCAAATCCATGAAAACTCCCTTTCCCCTGCTCTCCGCCATCGCACTGGCGATCGCGCTGCCTGCCCTGGGCAACGCTGCCGAGCCTGCGCCGCATCGCCCCAATATTCTTTTCATCGCCGTCGACGACCTGCGCCCTGAATTGGGGGCCTACGGCAAGGATTACATCAAGAGTCCGAACATCGATGCCCTCGCCCGGGCCGGCATCACTTTCAATCGCGCTTTTTGCCAGCAGGCGGTGTGTTCGCCGACACGCTCGAGCCTCATGACCGGCACGCGGCCCGACACCACGAAGGTTTACGACCTCGTCACGCGCTTCCGCACCGCCCTGCCGGATGTCGTCACGCTCGGGCAGCATTTTAAAAACAACGGCTACTTCGTGCAGGGCATGGGCAAGATCTATCACGGCGGCTTGGATGATGCCGCGACTTGGTCGGTGCCGTGGGGCACACCCGCCGCGCCCGTCTATGCGCTGCCGGAGAATATCAAGCTCAACGAACGCCGCTACGAGGTCGATCCCGACGACGAAGGCACCAGGCCCGCCGCCAAGGCGAAGGGCAAAGGCAAGGACAAGAGCAAGTCTGCCGCGGCTCCCGCGACCGCCGAGGGCACCAAGGCGGGCAAGAAAAACATTCGCGGCCCCGCCTTCGAGGGCGCCGACGTTCCGGACAACACCTTTCAGGACGGCAAGGTGGCCGAGCTCGCGGTCGCGACGCTGCAGGAGATCAGCCAGAAAAAGGAACCGTTCTTCCTCGCCGTCGGCTTCATCCGCCCGCACCTGCCGTTCGTCTCGCCGAAGAAATACTGGGACCTCTACGATCCGGCGAAGATCGAACTCGCCCCGAACAAATTTTACCCGAAGGACGCCCCGGATTACGCCATCCGCAAAAATGGCAATGAAATCGACAACTACCACGGCATCCCGGCCGGTTCGATACCCGACGACATCGCCCGTCAATTGAAGCACGGCTACTACGCCTCCGTCAGCTACACCGACGCTCAGGTGGGAAAGCTCCTGGCGGAGTTGGACCGGCTGGAACTGCGCGAGAACACCATCGTGATCCTCTGGGGCGACCATGGTTGGAAACTGGGCGAGCACGATGCCTGGGCCAAGCACAGCAATTGCGAGAACGACACCAATGCCCCGCTTATCCTTTCAGTGCCCGGCATGAAAAACGCCGGAGCCCACACCGATGCCCTGGTGGAGTTCGTTGATATCTACCCAACCCTGTCTGAGCTCGCCGGTCTGCCGCTGCCTAGCCACCTCGAAGGGGTGAGCATGAAGCCCCTGCTCGCCGACCCGACCCGCGCATGCAAGACCGCGGCGTTCAGCCAATATCCCCGCAGTTCCGGCAAGGCCGGCGCCAAATTGGATCTGATGGGATATGCCATGCGCACCGACCGCTACCGCTTCACCGTCTGGGTTGACCGCAGTGACCACAGCAAGATCGACGCGATCGAACTCTACGATCATCAGCTCGACCCACAGGAAAACACCAATATCGCCAAGGTCCCGGCCCATACGGAGCTCGTCCAGCAACTTCTGGCCCAGTGGCGGAAGGGCTGGCAGGGGGCGAAGCCGGTCTGGACTTCGCCAGCATCTTGAGGACTGACTTTCCGATATCCTTCAGTACTTAAAAATCCCAGTAGCCGCGAGCGCCAGCGAGTGGTCGCTCGTCCACTCGCTGGCGCTCGCGGCTACGAAGCATCTGGGACCACACCCTCTGAGGTGGATCAATCCTCCCACAAATGAAGCTCTCTCACCACATCGGCTACCTCCGGCCTCTCGCTAAATATACCGCGGTCGCGATCATCCTCTCCCTCATTATAGGAAGTGGGACGACAGCCCACGCCCAACCCAACCCCTATCGCATGGTGGAAGGCTGGGCCAAGCTGCCGGCCGGAAGACCCATGGGCGCCGTCGGCGACTTGAACATGGACCCCGATGGCGTGCACCTCTGGGCCATCGTCCGCTGCACCGCGAGCGAACCGGAGCGCTTTGGCAACGAGTGCCTCGACTCCACCCTCGATCCGATTTTGCAATTCGACCTGCAGGGCAACGTCGTGAAGAGCTTCGGCGGCGGCATGTTCATCTGGCCGCACGGCCTTGACGTGGACCGCGAGGGCAACGTCTGGGTGACCGACGGGGTCGCCGCCAAGAAAACCCCTCCCGGCAAGCGCGGGCATCAGGTCATCAAGTTCAGCCCGGAGGGGAAAGTGCTCCTGACCCTGGGTACGCCAGGCGAACCGGGCGCGGACTCGACGCACCTCAATTCGCCGAGTGACGTCGTCGTCGCCTCGAACGGTGACATCTTCGTGGCCGACGGACACAGCTTCGACGACGGCAACAACCGCATCGTGAAATTCGCCCGGGACGGGAAATTCCTCAAGGCGTGGGGCAAGACCGGCTACGCCCCCGGTGAATTCCGCATGCCCCACTCCATCGCCATCGACTCGCGCGGCCGGGTCTTCGTCGCCGACCGGGGCAACAACCGGGTCCAACTCTTCGACCAGGAGGGGAAATTCCTGGCCCAATGGACGCAGTTGGGCCGGCCGAGCGGGATTGCCTTCGATGCGAAGGACCAGATCTACGTGACGGACTCGGAATCCGACAACGAGCAGAACCCGGGCTGGGAAATGGGCATCCGGATCGGCGATGCCAGGACCGGCTGGATCTCAGCCTTCATCCTATACCCCTGGGGTGACCCACGCGAGGTCCGGGGCACCGGCGCGGAGTACGTCGCGGTCGACCGCGAAGGCAATCTCTACGGTGGCGAACCCCGCCCGCGCCGGATTCAAAAATACGTCAAGGTCCGACCGTAAGGCTTCTCGAACCATCGTCGATTGAGTGGAGGGCCCGCGTCCCTGCGGGCCGAGGCTCGCCGGGACGCGAGCCCTCCATCTCTCGCTCACCTCCGCCGCATTTTTCGCAGCGTCTTCCCCGGATTCCAGACGCCTTCGATCATCATGGCGTGGGCCTGGGCGGGCAGGCCGCGCTCGTTGCGCTCCAGCATGCCGATAACCGTGTCGATCCCCGTGGCGCCAATGAGGGCTCCATTCTGAAAGATACCGCTGACCGCATCGCCCACCCTCGGGCAGGCGAGCGAAGCCACCCCGAGGTCCCGGGGCAGCTTCCAGCCCTTGGCCCGGAGATGGCGGTGGAGCAGGCCGGCGGATGGGGAGATGATCACATCCGGTTTCGCGCGCCGCAACCAACCGGTCAGGGGCGTGAGGTCATCCCAGGATTTCAAGAGGAGTGGCGGCACTGGGGCCGTGCCCGGCAACAGTCTTTCCGCCACCAGCAGACCACCGTTCCAGCGACCCTGGAAACGCACCGGGTGGTAATCCAGAATCACCAGGCCCGGTCGGCGATAGCCCAACTCCCAGCACTCCCGCATAACCTGCAAGCTGGAAAAAAAATGATCATTGCCGACTGAGGTGACCGTCAGGGAAGGCAGCGGCACCCCGAGACGCACCGCCGAGAAGTTATCCCATTTCAAATCCGGGATTGGCGCCCCGACCTCCAGGGGACCCAGCAGCACCCCATGGATGCCCCGCGCATGCAGCACCTGGCTCAGGCGCGCGGCGGTCATGCCGTCCTGATGCAACCAGAACTCCTCGGCCCGATAGCCCCGCTCCTCCGCCCGCGTCACCGCGCCTTCGTGCATCTGACGAACCGTTTCGGCCGAGGCATTCCGCCAGGCCGTCGGACTCTCCAGGCCGTTCAACAGCGCAATAATGGGTTGGTCCTGTTCCTTGCGGCCCAGGCGGCGGACCCGCATCAGGGCGGAGACGTAAGGATTGGGCTGGTAACCCAGCTTCGAGGCGACCGCCCGGATGCGCTCGCGCGTCGCGAGGGGAATGCGCGGATTGTTCGCGAGGCACATGGAAACAGTGGCCTGCGTGACCCCCGCCTGGGCCGCCACAGTCTTCATGGTGAGTGATCCGCTCATGGCTGTTTAACTATATAAATGCGGGCACCCTTCCTTTTGCAAGGAGATCAGCGATAGTTTTTCAAACCATCACCCTGCCATGCGGCGTACCCCTTCGACCGCCTGCCGCTGGCGTCATCCTGTACTCGTAACCCGCACCAATCCATGACGACCCCCCTGCTACGCTCTTCCCATCGACTGGCCGCCCTTGCGCTGCTGCTCGTGTCCGCCCAGCTGCCTGCCCAAACCACGGCCACCCCGCCCGCCTCGCCCGAGGTGGTGGAACTCTCCCCTTTCACGGTCACCTCCAAACCGGACCGCGGTTACACCGTCTCCGAATCCATGACCGGTAGCCGCGTGAAGACCCAGATCATCGACCTGCCCTATACGGTCAATGTCATGACCAGTGAGTTTCTCTCGGATTTCGGCCTGTTTGAACTCGCGGATAATGTAACCCACATCAGCGGTTTCACCGGTCTGGATGTCGGCGGTACTTTCGTGCTGCGCGGCTTCATCTCCAGCAACCAACTGCGCGACGGCTTCTTCCGTCTCGGACGCTATGGCTCGAGCAACGTCGATCGCATCGAGATCATCAAGGGGTCCAGCGCCGCCATCTATGGCCGCTCCTCCCCGGGCGGCATGATGAACATGATCTCCAAGCAACCCAGCGCGAATGCCAGCCAGTCGCTGTCCTATAATTATGGCGACTACGGCACCAAGCGCCTGACGTTTGAGGCCACCGGACCGCTTTTCCAAGGAGCGCTGGGCAAGACCAACTACATCCTGACCGCCAGCGACTATCAGCGAGATTATGACATCCCCTATGCCCTGATGCGCAACAAGGAATACCTGCTGTCGGTGGATCATCAATTCAATGACGGCTCCAAGCTCACTCTCTCCGTCGAGGACTTCACCCAGATCCGGAACTCCCCGCCCGCACCTGCGCCGGTGGTGGTGGACCAAAAGGGCACCGCGGACCTGACCGATGACCGTGCCATTGGCTACGCCCTCAATCTAAACAACTATAGCAACTACGGTCCACTCAGCCGGCTCAACCGGGGCAATACTTCCTTCACGGGAACCTACGAGAAGACGCTCAACTCCGTGTTCAGCGCCAAGGTCTCGGCCAACCGCTACATGGCTCGGCGCGATGACTACAATTCAAACCAAGGCTGGAGCACGATTAATATCAACCGCTCAACGGGCGCAGCTCCGACTTCCCAGCGGGGCAGCGCTGCTTCTATTCCGCAATGGGGCCGGATTACTGAGGATGGCGGCGCCTTCCAAGCCGATTTGCTGGCCCACTATTGGACGAATAATAAAGCCATGGAGCACCGCACCCTGCTGACCTTCGACTTCAATGACTACTTTCGCTGGGACCCGACGATCCAGTATTCCGCCGCTACCAATCCCGATATTGTCGCCTGGAATCTGGTCCGCACCGTTACCCTGGATGCCAATTTAAATCCCATCGCCCCGCTGGCCTACTTCACGAAGGAGCATGATCCGGTGAATGGTTATGTCTCCACGCGCAAGATGAAGCGCCGCACCACCGTAACCGGCGGTCTCCTGCGCCAGCAAACCGCCCTGCTGAACGGCAAGCTGCTCGTATATGCCGGAGCCCGTTTTGATTCCGCGCATTTCCGCCATCGCGACTATCTCACCGCGGCCTCCCAGTTCACGCCCTTCATTCCCGGCTACGTCGCCGGTGACTTGATCGACAAGACGGTTAACGAGCTCAAGCCCAACCTCGGCGTGAATTACAAGATCAAGGAAAACTTCCGCGTATTCGCCAACTACAGCGAAAGTTATTTCATCGCCCAGGGTGACAACCCCGTCGAGATCGCCAATCCGACCTACAAATCGGAAACCGCGGATGGCTGGGACTACGGTTTCAAGGGCTCCCTCCTGAACAACCGCATCAACTACACGGTGAGCGGCTTTTACATCAACCGCTACAACGTCACGGTGGCCGATATCGATCCAGTCACGGGATTATCGATCAATCGGCGCGATGGCAACCAATTGGTCCGGGGCTTCGAACTCGACGTCAATTGGAGCCTGACGAACGAGCTTTCGGCGCTCGCCAGCTATGGTGACGTCAACTCGATCTATACTAATTTCGGCGACTTCAATCCCCAGGCCATCGGGCGGAAGGTGCAGTATGTGGCGCCGTACAACGGCAGCCTGAGCCTCAAGTACACGCCGCTCCGCGGGGCGCTGAAGGGATTCTCGGCCAACATAGGTATGGCAAAAGTACTCATTCCCTCTATTTTTATTGGGGGTGCTAATGCTGATA
>JBAXWQ010000197.1:0-6419 GCA_037128315.1 Opitutia bacterium
CCCATGCGGTGAGCACAAAGTGTTACCTATGCGGTGAGCACATGCCACTCCGCTCCGCGCCGGGCCCGCGCCACGGTCGACGGCGGGCAGCGGAGTGCCCGCCCTACCTAAGCTGCCGCGTTAAGGTGTAAATCCAAAGGGCGATTGGTATTAAATCCCTTCCGGCCTAATTCGTCAGATGGCCAAAATGATCTCGATCGCGTTGATCCCGGGATTGTCGACTTTTCTATGAAAACGATGTCCAGCTAACCGTCCGTGATCTCGACCCAGGCTCGCCGCGCCCGGCCGGACGCGCCGAGATCCCTCCGCAAACGTGGCCCTTGTTTCTTGTCCGCAAATACGCCAAAGAGATCGCTGGTGACTGCCCTTCCTCCGCCCGACGCCGAATCCACTCCGCCCAACGCCGGACCTCCGACCGGACATCGTCGCCGGCCGCGCTATGCGGGGAAGAATCCGCGGCGTTTCGCGGACAAGTACAAGGAACACGACCCGGCACGCTATGCGACCGAGGTGGCGAAGGTCCTCGCCTCCGGCAAGACGCCCGCGGGCAGCCACCGGCCCATTATGGTCGAGGAGATCCTCGCCGTACTCGCGCTCCAACCCGGCGAGGTGGCGGTCGACTGCACCCTCGGCTTTGGCGGTCACACCCGGGAGATGCTCCCGCGGCTCGCCCCGGGGGGGCGCCTGATCGGTCTTGATGTCGATCCGATCGAGCACCCCAAGACCACCGCCCGCCTGCGGGCCGCCGGATTCAGCGAGGATGTTTTCCTCGCGGTCCGCTCCAACTTTGCCGCGCTGCCCCAGGTGCTCGCCGGGCTCGGACTCGCGGGCATCGATGCCGTCCTGGCGGATCTGGGGGTGTCCTCAATGCAACTCGATGACCCGGGCCGCGGGTTTACCTTCAAGACGGACAGCCCGCTTGACCTGCGCCTCAATCCCGCCCGGCCACCTTCCGCCGCCGACTGGCTGGCGCGGGTGTCCGTTGAAAAGCTGGCGGTCGCCCTCACTGAAAATGCCGACGAGCCGAACGCCGACCTCCTCGCCCGCGAACTCACCACGCGGCGCACCGCGACGCCGTTCACCCGCACGCTCCAGCTCGCCGCCGCGATCCGCAACATCCTGCGCGAGCAGAAGCCCCAGCTCGATCCTGAGGCCGGCGACGATTGCGTGCGCCGGGTCTTCCAGGCTTTGCGGATCGCCGTCAACGACGAGTTCGGCGTCCTGGATCTCTTCCTGCGCCACCTGCCGCAAGCCCTGAATCCCGGCGGCCGCGTGGCCATCCTCACTTTTCATTCCGGGGAGGATCGCCGCGTCAAGCAGGCCTTTCGCGCCGGGGTGCGGACCGGAATCTATGCCGCGACCAACGAGGAGGTCATCCGGGCCGGACCGGAGGAACGGCGCGCCAACCCCCGCAGCACCTCCGCGAAGCTGCGCTGGGCCGTGCGGGCGCAGGGCTGATTGGCCGCTCGACTAACGCCCCCGACTCACCCCAGCATGGCCGGTGCGGCCGCCGCCCATCCCATGAAAATTAAATCCGCCACTTTCCACACCAGTTCGCCTTCGCTGGCCGCCTGCCCCCGCTCCTCCCTGCCGGAGTTCGCCTTCATCGGGCGCTCCAATGTCGGCAAGTCCTCCCTCATCAACCTGCTCGCCGAGAAAAAGGATCTGGCGCTGGTTTCCGACCTGCCGGGCAAGACCAAGCTGATCAATTTCTTCACCATGAACAATACCTGGAGCCTCGTCGACCTGCCGGGCTACGGGTACGCCAAGGTCGCCAAGACCGACCGCATCGAGTTCAACACCGCCGTGCGCGACTACCTCGGCCAGCGGCCCAACCTGCAGCGGGTGTTCGCGTTGATCGACTCCCGCCTGGAACCGCAGGAGATGGATTTAAAGTTCATCCACTGGCTCGGCACCAATGAGGTCCCCTTCGCCCTCGTCTTCACCAAGATCGACAAGCAGGCGGCCCAGCACACCCGCAACACGATCGACAAGTTCAAGCTGGCCATGGCCCAGTCCACGGCGGCGCAGCCCCCGATCTTCGCGACGTCGACCACCACCAAGACCGGGCGGTCCGAACTGCTCGCCTTCATCGAGGAATCCCTGAAGACCCACAAGCAGGCCAACCCCTTCACCGCCCCGCGCATGATGGCCGAGACCAACCGCGCCAATCCGGTCGATCCTGAGGACGGCGACGAGTTGGAGTAAGGTGGCCCGGTCTGGGCTAAAAGGCACCGGGCTTCGCGAAGGATTGCCGCGACTGGATCCAGTCCTTTCAATCGAGTGATGAAAGAAATCCTGACCGATGCAGCGGGCCGCGCCGTAAAGTATCTCGAAGGGCTGGAGGCCCGTTCCGTCGCCCCCACCCCCGCCGCCGTGGCGGCCTTGCGGGCCCTGGACACCCCGCTGCCCGCCCATTCGACCGACGCGGCCGCCACCCTGCGTTTGTTGGATGAACTGGGCTCCCCCGCCACGACCGCCATGGCCGGCCCGAGGTTTTTCGGCTTCGTGATCGGTGGCTCACTGCCCGTCACCCTGGCGGCCAACTGGCTCGCCGGCGCCTGGGACCAAAACAGCGCCTACTACCGGGCAACGCCCGGCACCGCTTACCTGGAACAGGTCGCGCTGCGTTGGCTGCTGGATGCGCTGCAACTTCCGCCCGAGTGCAGTGGCGCCTTTGTCACCGGGGCGACCGTGGCCAATCTCTGCGCGCTGGCAGCGGCGCGCCACGCCGTGCTCAAGACCGCCGGCTGGGACGTCGAAGCCCGGGGACTCTTCGGCGCGCCCCCGATCACCGTGCTGGTGGGCGCGGAAATCCATCCCTCGGTCATCAAATCACTCGGCATTCTTGGTCTCGGCCGCAACCGCGTGGTCAAGGTGCCCGTCGACGGGCAGGGCCGCATGCGGATCGACAGCCTGCCGGCCATCTTCGGCCCAACCATTGTCTGCGTGCAGGCCGGCAATGTGAACACGGGAGCCTTTGATCCGATCGAGCAAATCTGCCAACGGGCCCATGCCGCCGGGGCGTGGGTGCATGTGGATGGCGCCTTTGGTTTGTGGGCCGCCGCCACACCCGCGCGCCGGCATCTGGCGGCCGGCATCGCCCGGGCGGATTCGTGGGCGACCGACGCCCACAAGTGGCTCAATGTGCCCTACGATTCCGGCCTGGCCTTCGTGCGCGACGCCCACGCCCTGCAGGCGGCCATGGCAATCACCGCCGAGTATCTGCCGACCCAAAGCGACCACCGCAACCCGGCCGACTTCACCCCGGAACTCTCGCGGCGCGCGCGCGGGGTCGAGGTCTGGGCCGCACTCCATTCGCTCGGGCGCGACGGTCTCGCCGCCCTGATCGAACGCAATTGCTCCCAGGCCCGGCGCTTTGCCGAAAAACTGGCCGCCGCGGGCTGCGAAATCCTGAATGAGGTCGTGCTGAACCAGGTCCTGGTGGCCTTCGGCGATGCCGCGGAGACCAACCGGGTCATCACGGCGGTGCAGGCGGACGGCACCTGCTGGTGCGGGGTCACCGTCTGGCAGGGCCGGACCGCCATGCGCATCAGTGTCTCCTCGTGGGCCACCACGGACAACGATGTGGATCGCAGCGTGGCCGCCATCATCCGGTGCGCCCGCCGCGGTGCCTGACCCACTGAACTGCATCGCAACCTTGGGGTGATTTGAAAATACTTGGCTACAACCATTGATCCTATCTTGCATGCCTACTCCGCCCTGGAACCGACCGACGCCCAGCACCGGCGCCAAAACCAAACTCAACCCCGCCAGCCTCGCCTGGGCCAAGGCCACCGCGAAAAAGGCCGGCCGGCGCTACCCCAACCTCATCGACAACATGGCGGCGGCGCGGCGACAACTGGAAGCGGAACACCGTCGCAACGATTCCCGGGACCACCCCTGATCGGGGTCCGAGAGAAAATATCACTTAATACCAATCGCTCTTTAAATTTACACCACTACGCAGTAACATAGGTAGGGCGGGCACTCCGCCGCCCGCCGTCGACCGCGGCGCGCGCCCGGCGCGGAGTGGAATCCGCGCCCTACCTCCGGATATGAGCAAAAGCTTAGGGAGATTGGTATAACACGTGCCATTATTGAAGCTCGCCAATCTGGCTGACGTTCTTGGCTTCGTGGAGGGTCCGTCTCCCGACGGACCGCGGCCCGCCGGGAGACAGGCCCTCCCAAAAACATCGCGCTGATAAAAATCGTCAGTCTATCACGCGACACTCAATAGGTCCGGTCGCGCCGCCCGAAAAACGCTCAGGCTTTCAACAAGCAGCAATGCTTGTACTTCTTGCCGCTGCCGCAGGGGCAGGGATCGTTGCGGCCGGGCTTGGGGACGGCTGCCTTGTAGGGAGCAGGACCGAGTCGCGCCTCGCGGTTGTAGAGCCAGGTGCCGTTGATCCGGAGAAACTCGGCCTTTTCCTGCAGCACTTTCTCAACCCCTTCATCCATGCCGTAGGCGGAGAAATCCACAAAGGACTTGTCGGGATCCGCCGTGGTTTCGTGCTGATGGACAACCAGCTTCGTCCACTGCATCACCGGCTCGCCTTCCTCCGCCACGTACGGCTTGCCCGCGGTCGGGCGGTGGGTGTCGTGCAGGAATTTATAGTCGCGCAGCACGTGCGCCGTGAACCGGGCCCGCATCAGCTGCTCCGCCGTGGCGGCTTTTTGCGCCCCGGCAATGACCGGCGCGCAGCACTCGCCCAAGGTTTTCCCGCTGCCGCAGGGGCAAGGCGAGGCGCGTTCTGGTTTGGGCGGGACGGTGGGCGGAGTGGCCATCCCAGAGACCTAGCGCAGGCGGGGCGTCCGAAGCGAGGGGAAATCCACCGGCGTCAGCGCCCGGGTCCGGCCGGCTGGAGCAGCCCGCGATCCCCCAGCCAGTCCGCCATCCGCTGCGGCCAGTTTTTCACCGCCGCAAGGGCTGACCGATCACCCATGTTGAAAGCGTGCTTCCCCGCGCCCAGCATATGCGCCTCGACCGGCACCCGGGCGGCCCGGAATTTTTCCAGCAGCTCCATCGTCACCTTGTCGCAGCCATATTCGTCGTCGTTGGCGCACAGCAGGAACGCCGGCGGGGAGTCGGCGGGAATCTTCCGCGGCACCTCGCCCCCGGGATAGACCATCATCTGGAAATCCGGCCGGCCGTTGACGCGATCGATCGGATCAACCGCCCGGGGGTCGCCCTCACCGGCTTCGAAGGCCACCATCATCACCACCGCCCCGCCGGCGGAAAACCCCAGCAGGCCGATCCGCCGCGGATCAACCTGGAATTCCGCCGCCCGGCTCCGCACCAGGCGCAAGGCGCGGTAGGCATCCTGGCGGACGTTCGCCAGGCTGTAGGGTGAATGTTCCTCGTTCGGCAGCCGGTATTTCAAGGCAAACACCGTCACGCCGATTGTATTGAGAAATTCGGCAGCCTGCCGGCCCTCCGCATTGAAGACCAGCTCGCGGAAGCCGCCCCCCGGCGCCACGATCACCGCACAGCCGTTGGCCTGCCCCGCCGGCGGCCGGAACACCGTGACGGATGGATTGTGAATGTTTTTGACCCACCAGTCCTTGGCCTGTTCAGGCTCGTTCCGGCGGGCTTCAAACCCCGGGGCCCCGTTCGGCCAGAGCGGGATGACTTCGGGTGACTGGGCCATCAGGGCAACGGCCCAGCCGATGCCCAGGAGGGGTAAAATGGGGCGGAGATTCATTTTTCCACCCTAGCCGCCGGCTCCGCTCTGGCCAGTCAACTCTGGCTGCACGTGGCGCAATTTCCGCATTCTCATTTTGCCCCGCCTAGGCATCGTACTCCCCCATGAAGTCGCCCGGCCCCTCACTCCTGTTCTGCCTGCTGCTCGCGGGCGGCACACTGCCGGCGGCAACCGAACCCGAGCCAACCTTGCGGCCGGAGGACACTCCCGCGCTCCCCGCCGAGCCGGAAGCCGCCGCCGAGGAGCCGGTGCCGGCCGCCACGACGGAGGAACTCCGGCCGGTGGCCAACTGGCTGGAAGCGCAAATCGAACTGGCGCGCCGCGGCTTCTCCAGCGGCTCCATCGACGGGATTCGCGGCGCTCAGACCGTCTCCGCGCTGCGCGCTTTCCAGCGCAATGCGGGCCTCCCCGAGACCGGGGAACTCGACCAGCCCACGCGCGAGAACCTCCTGCTGACGGCGCCCCCGCTCGCCACCCACGTCTTCACGGTGGAGGATCTGGCCAGAATCAATCCCGTCCCCGCCACCTGGCTCGGCAAGTCGGAACTCGCGGAACTGGCCCATGGCACCGCCTTGGAGCAGGCCGTCAAACTCGATCCCGACAACATCGATTACCGTGAGGGCTTGATCCAATTCTACACCCGCGCCCCCGGTTTTGTCGGCGGCGACTTTACCCTCGCCTACGCGCACATCGCCGAAATCGAAAAACGCGATC
>JBAXWQ010000198.1:0-6408 GCA_037128315.1 Opitutia bacterium
TGTCGATCATTATCACCAATTTGAGCGGGGCCATTGAATATGTGAACTCCGAGTTCACCCGGATCTCCGGGTATGAGTCGGCGGAGGTGCTGGGCATGAATCCGCGCCTGCTCCGATCCGGCCAGTCCAGCCCGGCGACCTACCAGCAAATGTGGCAGACCATCTCGACCGGCGGCATCTGGTACGGGGAACTCTTCAACCGGAAGAAAAACGGCGAGTACTACTGGGTGAGCCTGGTGATCTCGCCCCTGCGGGATGCCGCCGGGCACATCACGCATTTTGTCTCCGTCAACAAGGATGTGACCGAGACCCGGCGGCTGCAGGCCGCCCTGGCGGAGTCCAACGACCGCCTGCACCTCGCCACCCAGGCGGGCGGGGTCGGGATCTGGGAGTACGACCTGGGCCAGCAGCAGCTGGTGTGGGATGACCGGCGGCTCCATCACCGCGGCCCGCCGGAGCCAGGCGGCGCGGCCCCGGCCGCGTGGCAGCAAGGCGTGCATCCGGCCGACCGCGCGCGCACGGACCAGGAGATCCAGCTGGCGTTGCACGGCGAAAAGGACTTCGACAGCGAGTTCCGGGTGGTCTGGCCCGACGGCAGCATCCATGACCTGCGCGCCATCGCCCGCGTGCAGCGGAACGCCGCCGGGGAACCGACCCGCATGATCGGGACCACCTGGGACATCACCCGGGACAAACAGGCCGCCTTCGACCTGCGCCGCAGTGAATCGCTGTTGCGCCTGATGCTGCAGGCCTCGCCGCTGGGTTTCCTCGTGGTGGACAACCGCACCGACGCGATCCTGCACTTCAACCAGCGCTTCTGTGAAATCTGGGGCATCGAGCCGCTGGCCGAGCGCATGCGCCGCGGCGAGCTGAAGAACAACGACATCATTCCGTATTGCCTGCCCGTCCTGGCGGACGTGCCCGCCTTTGCCACCTCGTGCGTGGCCTTGCAGGACGAGCACATCCGCACCGTGCTGGAGGACGAGATCGCGTTCACGCAGGGGCGCACGATCCGGCGCTTTACCACGCAGATCCGCGACGACCTGGACCAGTACCACGGGCGCTTTTATATTTTTGAGGACATCACGCGCCCCAAGCAGCACACGCGCGAGATCCTCGCCATGCTGGACAAGGAACGGGAGGTCTCGGAGATGAAGACTCGCTTCATCGCCGTGACGTCGCACGAATTCCGCACCCCGATGTCCACGGCGATGGGCTCGGTGGATATCCTGGTCAACCACTTCGACCAGCTCGTCCCGACCAAGCGGCTGGAGCTTTTCAGCCGGATCACCTCCTCCCTGCGCCGCATGGCCGTGATGCTCGACGAAGTGCTGCTGCTGAACCGGATCGATGGCGGCCGCACGGAGGTCCAGTTCGCCCCCGTCGACCTGCGGCTGTTCCTGAAAAATGTCATCGAGGAAATCCGGCTCGGCGATCGGACCGGGCACCGCTTCGACTTGCAGGCCGCCGAGGCCATCGAGATCGTCGACACCGACGCCAACCTGCTGCATCACGTCCTCAGCAACCTGCTCAGCAACGCCGTGCGGTATTCGCCGGCCGGCACGCTCATCACGACATGCCTGGAATCCGAGTCCGGGCGCGTGCGCCTCAGCGTGACTGATCAGGGCATCGGGGTCCCGGCCGCCGACCAGAAGCGCATCTTCGAGCCCTTCGAGCGCGGCTCGAATGTCGGCAGTGTCACGGGCACCGGCCTCGGCCTCAGCATCGTCAAGCGCATGACCGGCCTGCTCGGCGGCACGATCGCCCTCAGCGCCCCCGCCACCGGCGGCAGCTGCTTCACGCTGGTGCTCCCGGTGCAGCCCGAGCCGCCCAAGCAAGATTGAGTGGGCGACGTCCTTTGCCGTAAGGTGGAGCGCATTGGCCCCAATGCGCTGGCTTGAGCGGGCCAACCCCAAAGCGCGTTGAGGTCAACGCGTTCCACCCCGTGGCGTAGCGACAGGGCATTATTGACCTGTCCCTTGTGCCCCTTGTGCCCAAGGCATTTTTGCCACAAAGAGGCACAAAGATAGTCCGTCCAGCTAGCGAGAGAATCCCGCGCGCCTATAGGCGCCTTGAAAGCTCCGTGCGCCCTCCGATTCTTTGCGCCTTTTTGTGGCCCATCCTTCGGGGGATCGGTCACCCTGCAATTGCTCCAGCTCGCTCGCTAATCCCAATCGCCCTAAGCTTAGGCTCGAATCCGAAGGGGGGCGCGGACTTTGCAGCGCGCCTGGCCCGCGCCACGATCGACGGCGGGCAGCGGAGTGCCCGCCCTACCTAGCGACCGCTCCAAGGTGTAAATTCAAAGGGCGATTGGTATTACCGCCTCTTCCTTTCGTGTGCTTCGGGTTTTTCGTGGTGAAATTCATCCGTCTGGTCACGGCTGGGCCAGTCCGATTTTTGTGCTTTTTTGTGCTTTTTCGTGGCCAGCCATTCCGCGGTCTGCGCCTCCCTGCGGGGTTTCGAGCAAGATATGCGCAGTCGCTGCTCCGGCTTCGGCGTAAAGTATTGTTTCCAATCCTTTTCGCCCCTAAATATTGGACCATCTGTCTGCGCACCCTGCCATGAACAAAATCCGACTCACGCACGGGCTGGCCACCGGCGCGGCGCTCGCGACCGTAGCCATCGGGCTGTTCGTGCTCGTGTCGTGGGGAGTCGGATCATGGCGTGTCGCGACCTTCGGCGCGGACTATATCCCCATGGCCCCGAGCACGGCCCTGCTGTTTGTGGTGCTGGGTTTGGTCCTCGGCGGTCGGCTGCATCCGAGCAAATCCCCGCGGGCCGAATCGGCCGCCCTGCTCGCGGTCGGGCTGGTCGCCCTCACCAGCGCCTTGGAACTGGTCCGCATGCGCGTGAGCTTTCCCCTGCCCTGGGATGGCTGGGGCCTCGGCGGCGAGAGTAAATTCAACCTGGCCGGGATGCAAATCGGGCGCATGGCCCCGATCACGGCCGTCTCGTTTCTGCTGGCGGCGGCGGCCTTGGCCGCCGAGCACCCGGCCTTCCTTCGGCATCGCTCATTCCAGTGGATCGGCCGGAAGCTGTCGGTCGCCGGCATGCTGATCGCCGGGATGGTGCTCCTCGCCTACGTGGCCGGCGATCCGGTGGGTTACAACCTGCAGTCCGTGCCGATGGCCCTGCTGACGGCCGTGGCGTTTCTGGTCCTCCAAACGGGCGCCCTGCTGGTCAGCAAGGCGAACGCCCGGGCCGGCGCAGGGGCCACCGCGCCGGCGGACCGGATTTTTTTCGGGTGGGGGGTGACGCTGGCCCTGGCCGCGATCCTGGGGGGCAGCTTTTACGCGGGCTATGCCTTGCTGCGGTACCGGCAAAGCGCGATGCGCCAGACTGTCCAGGATCAACTTCAATCCATTGCCGAACTCAAGGTGGACGAAATCGCCCGATGGCGGCACGAGCGCATGGGCGACGCCCAAGTGACCGCCGCCGCGCCCGGTCTGGCTGACTTCATCGCCCAACTGGCGCAAAACCCCGCCGGAGGCGGACCCGAGCGGGCCAAAATGGAAGCGCTCTTCGCTGCCATTATTCAGGGTTACGACAACTACCGCCAGATCGCGCTCCTGGACCGCACGCTGGCGGCGGTGCTGGTTTTTCCCGCCGAGGCCCGCTGGGATGGCGTCCTGGCTCCCGCCACGCGTCGGACCATCGCCACCACCCGGGACGTGCTCCTCGAGGATTTGCATCTTGGCGAGGATGGGCACGTCCATATGCACCTGATCGCCCCGGTGCGCCTCCCGGGGTCCGCCTCCTTGGCGGCGGCGGTGGTGCTCTCGATCAATGCCGAGCAGCATTTGTTTCCGCTGGTGCAACACTGGCCCACGCCCAGCGCGACCGGCGAAACCATAATCGTCCGGCGGGAAGGGGCGGAGATCGTTTACCTGAATGAACTCCGGCACCGGCCCGACTCCGCCTTGAAGTTTCGCCTCCCCGTCACCGACCCGCAATTGCTGGCGGCGCAGGCGCTGGGGCAGGGCAAATATGGACCCGTCGAAGGCTCGGACTATCGCGGCCATGGGGTGCTGGGCGTGGCCCTCCCCGTGCCCGGGTCCGATTGGGTGATCATCGCCAAGGTTGATCGGGACGAGGCCTACGCGCCGATCTATTTGGAAGGCCGGCAGATTACTCTCGGCTTAGGGCTGCTCGTAGCGGTGGTGCTCCTGTTCCTGCGCAGCTGGTGGCAGTACCGGCATCACCGGCAGTTGGAGACCCAGATGGTCGCCGAACGCGCCGCCCGCACGGCGAACGAGCGGCTGGCGCTGGTCATGCGGCACGCCAGCGATGTGATTTTGCTGTTCGATGAAACCCAGCACATCATCGAATCCAATGACCGGGCGGTGGACGTCTACGGCTACCCGGCCCGGGAACTGCACCAGATGACGGCCGCGCAGCTGCGCGCGCCCACGGAGCAAGGCACCTTGAACCGTGATTATTCCGAGGCCCGCACCTCCACCAAAGGGATACGCTTTCAAACCGAGCACCGGCGGCAGGACGGCAGCGTGTTCCCGGTGGAGGTGAGTTCCCGGGCCGTCGTGATCGAGGGCCGCCACCTGGTCATGTCCGTGATCCGCGACATCAGCGAGACCAAGCGCATAAGTGACGCCCTGCGGGAAAGCGAGGCGCGGTTCCGCGACCTGTTCGACCTCGAGTCCGACGCGATCATGCTGCTGGAGGCCGACACCGGCCGGATCGTGCAGGCCAACCAGGCGGCGTGCGCGCTGTACGATTACACCGCCGCCGAACTCGAAAGCCTGCACAACATCGACATCTCCGCCGAACCGGACGCGACGCTCACGACCGCCCGGCCGGAGAACCGCAAACTGGGTTCCGTGGTCCTCATCCCGCATCGCCTGCACCGCAAACGCGACGGCACCGTCTTCCCCGTGGAGATCAGCCTGCGCTTTTTCGAGCGCAACGGTCGGGCGTTCTACCTGGCCGCCATCCGCGACATCACGTTGCAAGTCGCCGCCCGGGAGAAGCTGCTGCGCTTCAACGCCGAGTTGGAGGAACGCGTGGAGCAGCGCACCCTCGAACTCGCCACCCGGACCCGGCAGATCGAGGCGTTGTTGAGCGCCATTCCCGATACGGTCATCCGTTTGCGCACCGATGGCTCCGTGCTGCACACGCAACCGGCCAAGGACTCGCCGGCGCTGGCCGCGCTCACCCCGGGAGTGGGAGTCGGGCCGGCGGATGCCGCCACCGGCCTGGTCGCCCAAAGCCTGAGCCTGGGGCAGCGCGCCCTGGCCGAGGTGGTCCCGCTCAGCCGCGAGACGGAGATCGCCACCCCCGGCGGCCCCCTCGCCGTGGAACTGCGCACCGCGCCCATCGGGACCGACGAGTTTGTGGTTTTCGCCCGCGACATTTCCGACCGCAAGCGCCACGAGACCGAGACGGCCGCCCTGCTGCAGAAGGAGCGGGCGATGACGGAAATGAAGACCCGCTTCATCTCCGTCACATCGCATGAATTCCGCACCCCGATGACAGCCGCCCTGGGCTCGGTCGAGATCCTGACCCACCACCTTGAGCGCCTGGCGCCGGCGAAGCGGACCGAGCTGCTGGGCCGCATCACCACGTCGCTGCAGCGCATGACAGTGATGCTCGATGACATCCTCCTGCTGAACCGCATGGACGGCAATCGGGTCGAGGTGCAGCTCGTCTCCGTCGATCTGCGGCTCCAACTGGCCAGCATCGTGGAGGAGATACGGCTGGGCGATATGGTTGGACACCCCATCAAGCTGGAACTCAGCGATGAGATCGGCCGCTTCGTCACCGATTCCAGCCTCCTGCACCACATCCTGGGAAATCTCCTCAGCAACGCCGTGCGCTATTCACCGGCCGGCCGCGTCATCACCCTGCACGGCGCCATGGATGCCCGGCAGCTGGAGCTGGTGGTCGAGGACCAGGGCATCGGCATTCCGGCCGCCGACCAGGAGCGCATCTTCGAGCCCTTTGAGCGCGGTTCCAACGTCGGCACCATCAAGGGCACCGGCCTGGGGCTCAACATCGTCAAGCGTTTGATCGGCCTGCTCGGCGGCACCATCACCGTCGCCACGCCCGCCGCGGGTGGCTGCCGGTTCACCCTCATCTTTCCGGTGCAGCCTCTGCCGCCGCCGAAGTCATGATAACGATGAAGAAAGTTGTTTCCGATCCCACAGGCAGGGACGCCTGTGGCTACGCGGACGATCCATGTCGTAGCGACAGGCGTCCCTGCCTGTCGGGTTTGGCGCATTTTTCCGATCCCACAGGCACGGCGGCCTGTGGCTACGCGGGCGATCCATGCCGTAGCGACAGGCGTCCCTGCCTGTCGGGTTTGGCGCATTTTTCCGATCCCACAGGCACGGCGGCCTGTGGCTACGCGGGCGATCCATGCCGTAGCGACAGGCGTCCCTGCCTGTCGGGTTT
>JBAXWQ010000199.1:0-6404 GCA_037128315.1 Opitutia bacterium
GATCGTGGGCCCGACCCTGCTCTTCGCCTTGCTGGCCACCACCCTGTGGCTCGTGCATCACGAGGATTGAGCCTGGCCGACACCGTGTTGCCCCGGCTGCGCTCCGCCGCCGGCAGGATGGTTGCGGAAGCCAGCAACCGGAGCCTGACACCAAGCGCCCGACCCCGGTCACTGCCTGGAAGCAACCGGAGGCGGGCGAGGGTCAAGCGACGCTGACCGCAGGTTCAGGCCTCTTCCAGTTGCAGAGGCAGCGTGACCTTGGTGGAAACGGGCACCCCATTGAGCAGGCCCGGGGTGAACTTCCATTGCGAGACGGCCGCAATCAGGCTCTTGCTGACGGCGCGGTCGCCCCGCGACACGACCTTGATGTCGTGCGGCAGGCCAGTCGCGTCAATCGTGAGGCTGAGCGTCACGGTCGCACCCTCATAGCTCCGCGGCAGATCGACCGGATGGACAATCTGGGCCGGCACCGGGGCAACCAGGTGCGTGCTGGCGATAATTTTCTGGTGGGAATCGACGGTGGTGGCGAACGCGTTGGCGGACAGCAGACCGCCCAGCAGGGCGGCGGCGAGGATGAGTTTCTTGGGATTCATGGTGGGAAGAACTCCGCAGAACGCGGAGAGTTTCAGTTATTTTGTTTTGGTTTTTGCACCGCGGAATTTTCTTCCGCAGCGCGTTCGTCCCTTTGCAACACGCGTGCCAACACCACTCGCGAGTCACTAGCCGCTGGCGAGGAACGACAAAGATAAAAGGACCGGGCCGCGCGAGCGCGCGGACATTTTCGATACTGAAACCAGCCCGTCCCGACCGCGGGAATTTTCCGGAAAAATTTCCCGGAAAATAGTTTCACCCCCACGCTTTGGCCTCCTCTGCGCGCAGCCACGCGCAACTCGGGATCGTCCGGCTCAGCCCAACAAACGCAGCGTGTTCTCGCCCCATAGTTTTGCGAGAGCGGCCTCGGACCAGCCGCGAACCAGCAGGGCCTGGGTAATCTTCGGATAATCCGCCACGCTGCTCAATCCGGGGAAGCCGCCGCCGCCGTCAAAGTCGCAGCCGATGCCGACGTGGTCGATGCCCGCCACGGCCACCGCGTGTTCAATATGCCTCACATAGTCGGCCAAAGTCACGGGCGGGCTGGGATAAGCCAGTTCGATGCGGTGCCACTCGCCGCTGGCCCACTGCAGCACCTCCGGAGTCAGCACCTTGTCACTCATTTGCATCAGCATGGCGGCGAGGGCGGCGGTCCGTCCGTCCTCCGCCATCGGCACGACGGCGCTGGGCAGGGCGTTGATCTGGATTACCCCGCCCTGGGCGGCAAGGGCGCGCAGCAGCTCGTCCCCAATGTTTCGGGGGTGGTCGCACACCGCCCGGCAGCCGGAGTGCGAGAGAATCACGGGCGTGCGGGACAGCCGCAGCAATTCGCCCAGCGCCTGATCGGAGGCATGCGAGGCATCCAGCACGACGCCCAGCCGGTTGCATTCGGCCACCACCTCCCGACCGAAGGGACTCAGCCCGCCCCACTCCGGGCCGCGCGGATCGGTCGAGGAATCCGCCAGGTCGTTGTTCAGCATGTGGGTGAGCCCGAGCATGCGCATGCCCAGGGCGTGAAATTTTGCCACGTGCGCCACCTCCCGGCCGAGGGCATAACTGTTCTCGATGCTGAGGAAGAACGCCCGCCGCCCCTCCGCCTTGAGCCGCCGGGCGTCGGCTGCCGTCCGGGCCAAGCCGCAGTGCCCCGAGTTCTGCTGGATCACCTCGTGGGCGCGGGTGAAGACCCGGACCGCCCGCTCATGCACGGTGGCGAAACCGGCCGGGGTGCGCGCGCCCTGCGAGGAGTAAACCGCCCACACCAGGGCGTCGATGCCCCCATCCCGCATCCGCGGCAGGTCGCACTGGGAGCCGTCCGTCGCGTCGTCATGCCGCTGGGTGAAATCCCAGCCGCTCTTCATCAGGCTGCCCGTTGGGGTGTCGATATGGGTGTCGATCGTGAAGAGGCGTTCGTGGAGGGCGGCGGGCATCGGGCCAGCAAAACGCGCCGCCCACCGGAGGCAACGGAAAGGTAGGGCGAGTCCTCCTGCCCGTTTGGCTTGGTCCTTTCGGCGCAAATCACATCTCGGGGATTGCGCCGCCCGAAATGTTGGGCTCAGTTGGGCGCATTCTCCCATGTCTGCCAAAATTGAAAACGTCGTCATCGTCGGTACCGGCTGCGCCGGTTTAACCGCCGCCATCTACACCAGCCGCGCCAACCTCCAGCCCCTCGTGCTCGAGGGCGTGCTGCCCGGTGGCCAGCTCACCACCACCTCCGAGGTCGAGAATTTCCCGGGCTTTCCGGAGGGGATCGACGGCTACCAGCTGATGCAAAACCTGCGCAAGCAGGCCGCGAAATTCGGCACCCGCTACGAGAGCGGCTCCGTGCAGGGCCTCGATACCGCGCAGTGGCCCTATACCCTCAAGCTGGCCGACCGGGAGATCCGGGCCAAGATTGTCATCATTGCCACCGGCGCCTCGCCGCGGCTGACCGGCATTCCCGGCGAGGCCGAACTGTACGGCGGCAAGGGCGTCACCACCTGCGCCACGTGTGACGGTGCGTTCTACCGCAAGATGGACGTCGCCGTCATCGGCGGCGGCGATAGCGCGGCCGAGGAGGCCCTGTTCCTCACCCGTTTCGCCAGCAAGGTCTACCTGGTCCACCGTCGCGACTCGCTGCGCGCCTCCAAGATCATGTCGGACCGCGCCACCTCCCACCCCAAGATCCAGTGCGTCTGGGACAGCGTGCCCGTCGCCGTCGAGGGCGTGGCCGAAGGCGCCGTGAGCGGGCTGAAGATCAAACACGTCAAGACCGGCGCGGAAAGCGTGCTGGCGGTCAAGGGCGTCTTCCTCGCCATCGGCCACGTGCCGAACACCGCGCCGTTCAAGGCCGCGGTCGACACCGATGACCAGGGCTATTTTGTGCCCGCGGGCCACAGCCAGGTGAAGACCAAGACACCCGGCGTCTATGTGGCCGGCGACTGCGCCGACCATCATTACCGCCAGGCGATCACCGCCGCGGGCATGGGCTGCCAGGCCGCCATCGAGGCGGAGCGCTGGCTGGCGGAGAAAGAAGCCTGAGGATTTCTTGCCACGAAAAGGCCCAAGAAGTCACAAAAAATCATTGCTCACTTTTAGTGCATTTTTGTGCCTCTTTGTGGCCATGTTCTGGGATCGATCGCCTTGAGTCTTAAGCTCCGCAGAATCTGGGTCACCCTCGGCATTCCGCTGGATTACGCAGCCGCCCGCCACCTTCCGCTCCAGCGTGAGCCCCGGAAGCTGGTTCGGATCGGGCGCAATCCCGACGGCCGCCGCCTCCGGCTCACTCCCCGGGCCGGCGCCGCCTGGCGCCGCATGCAGGCGGCCGCCGCCGCGGATGGCATCACGCTGGTGCCAATCTCCGCCTTTCGCAGCATCGCCCGGCAAACAAACATCATCCGGCAGAAACTCGCCGCCGGCCAGCCGGTCCGCGCCATCCTGCGGCTGGTCGCCGCCCCCGGCTGCAGCGAGCACCACACCGGACGGGCGCTCGACCTGGCCTCCGTGGCCGACCCGGAACTGGAGGAGCGTTTCGCGCTCACGCCGGAATTCCGCTGGTTGAAAAGACATGCCGGTCGATTCGGCTTTCACCTCTCCTACCCGCCGCGCAATCCCCATGGCATCGCCTACGAACCCTGGCATTGGTGCTGGCGGAGCTAGCTCTATTTTTTGAAGATCGCCATTGCGATCTATTAGTTAATAAATAGCAGCAAGATAAGAAATTTATCTGCCCGACTTGGAGTTATTCCAACTCCCTTGTTGCAATCTGGTCTTATTCCAATTCGTTTGGCGGGACTCATCCCATGAACTCGACCGACAAAAGCTGCGCCACCCTCACCAAGCGACTGACGGCCAGCGGACTTCGCCCCACCCCGCAGCGGGAAGTTGTTTTCAAGATCATCCTGGAAAAGCGCGACCATCCCACCGCCGATGAGATCTTTGCCCGCGTCAAGTCGCAGCTGCCCACCATCTCCTTGGCCACGGTATATAACTGTCTGGAAACCCTCGTCCAATGCGGCCTGGTCCGCCAGGTGAACCTGGAACGGGGCGCCACGCGCTACTGCCCGAATCTTCACGAACACGCCCACTTTCACGACGAGGCCACCGGTCAGATCCACGATGTCGACCTGCCCGCCGACCTGATGGCCCAGCTCCGTGAGGTGCTGCCGGCGGGCTTCGCTGCCAACACCATCGAGCTCACCTTCCGCGGCTCAGCCGGTTCACCGCCGGAGTCGGCCGGCCAGCGCGGCCCCGCCGCGAGCAACGCCCACGGCAGCAACTGACCGTCTTTCAACTCTCAGCCTTCAACTTTCAACTTCTTCCATGAGCCAACTCGAAATCAAGGACCTGCACATCAGCATCGGTGACAAAGCCATCGTCAAGGGCTTCAACCTGACGATCAAGCAAGGCGAAGTTCACGCCATCATGGGGCCGAACGGCACCGGCAAGAGCACGCTCGCCAAGGCCATCGCCGGCCACCCGAGCTACACGATCACCAGCGGTGACGTCGTCCTCGACGGCCAGTCCATCCTCGCGATGCAGCCCGACGAGCGCGCCCGCAGCGGCCTGTTCCTCGCCTTCCAGTACCCGAGCGAAATCCCCGGCGTCTCGATCGCCAACTTCCTCCGCGCCGCCGTCCAGGCGCGCATGGCCGAGGGCGAGGAGCTCGACGCCTCCGGCTACTACAAGCGACTCTACAGCAAGATGGACCTGCTGAAGATCGACCGGAAGTTCACCTCCCGCGCGGTCAACGACGGTTTCTCCGGCGGCGAGAAGAAGCGCTGCGAAATCCTCCAGATGGCGATGCTCGAACCCAAGATCGCCCTGATGGACGAGACCGACTCGGGCCTCGACATCGACGCGCTCCGGATCGTCGCCGACGGCGTCAACGCGCTCCGCAGCGGCCCGCTCGGCATCATGCTCATCACGCACTACCAGCGCCTGCTCGATTACATCGTGCCGGACTTCGTGCACGTCATGCACGACGGCCGCATCGTGAAGAGCGGCGGCAAGGGCCTTGCCCTCGAGCTCGAGGCCAAGGGCTACGACTGGGTGAAGCAGGAATTCGCGGCCGCCAACGCCTGACCAACCATGCAATTGTAGGAGGGGCTTTATGCCCCGATCGATCGCGGCATAAAGCCGCTCCTACAGCCGAATCAAATCTCCGCAAATGAAACCACCCACCGAAATCGAGTCCATGGCGGCCGAGAATCCCGTCGCCGGCATTGACCAGACCAAGGGCGACTTCCAGTACAAGGTCGACTATGCCTTCGACGCCGGCACCGGCCTCAGCGAGGACACCGTCCGCTACATCAGCTCGGTCAAGAAGGAGGCGCCGTGGATCCTCGAGTTTCGCCTCGCCGCCCTGAAGAAATTCTCGGCCATGCCCATGCCGACGCACTGGGCGACCAAGGATCTCGAGAACATCGATTTCCAGAAAATCCGCTATTACCTCTCGCAGGGCCAGAAACCCAAACGCACCTGGGACGAGGTGCCGGATGACATCAAGAAGACCTTCGAGCGCCTCGGCATCCCCGAGCAGGAGCGCAAGTTCCTCGCCGGCGTCGAGGCCCAGTTCGACTCCGAGGCCGCCTATTCGAACATCAAGGAAATCGTGGCCAAGCAGGGCGTCATCTTCTGCAACTCCACCGAGGGCCTCCGCGAGCATCCGGAGATTTTCAAGAAATTCTTCGGCAAGGTCATCCCGACCGGGGACAACAAGTTCTCCGCCCTCAACAGCGCCGTGTTCTCCGGCGGCTCCTTCATCTACGTGCCGCCGGGCGTGAAGGTCGCCCAGCCACTGCAGGCCTACTTCCGCATCAATGCCGAGAACTTCGGCCAGTTCGAGCGCACCCTCATCATCGCCGACGAGGGCAGCGAGGTCGTCTACATGGAGGGCTGCACCGCCCCGAAATTCTCCACCTCGACCCTGCACAGCGCCGTCGTCGAGCTGGTCGCGCTCAAGGGCGCCAAGATCCAGTACATCACCGTCCAGAACTGGGCCAACAACGTGTTCAACCTCGTCACCAAGCGCGGCGTCGCGCACGAGGACGCCGAGATCAAGTGGATCGACTGCAACATCGGCAGCCGGCTCACGATGAAATACCCCGGCGTCGTGCTGAAGGGCGAACGCGCCCGCGGCGAGGTGCTCTCGATCGCCCTGGCCAACGACGGCCAGCATCAGGACACCGGGGCCAAGATGGTCCACGCGGCCAACAACACGACGTCCAACATCATCGCCAAGTCCATCTCCGTCGGCCAGGGCCGCTCCACCTACCGCGGGGTCGTCCACATCCCGAAGCACCTCAAGGGCTGCAAGAACAACACCGAGTGCGACG
>JBAXWQ010000002.1:0-31331 GCA_037128315.1 Opitutia bacterium
CCGATGTACGCATGAATCGCGTTCGTCCATCCCTTATTGCCGCAAGGACAGCGGGCCGGCTATCGGCGCCAACGCGCACCGGTCCCGCACTTGCACCGCGGCGCTACCTGAATACACTAACGCCATGTCCTTCACCGCTACACTCGCGTCCGCCACCCTCGACTGGGGCCGGACGGGCTATGCCCTCGCCTGGCAGCGGCAGGAGGAACTCGTGGCGCAACGGATCGCCGGCGAAATCCCCGATACCCTCGTCTTCACGGAGCACGAGCCCGTCTTCACCCTCGGGGTGCGGCGCGGGGCGGAGCAAAACCTGCTGTGGGATGCCGCCGAACTGGCCCGGCGGGGCATTGCCCTCGTGACCACCAACCGTGGCGGGGACATTACTTACCACGGTCCGGGACAACTCGTCGGCTATCCCATCATCAGCCTCGCCCCGCGCAAGGACCTGCATGCCTACCTGCGTTTCGTGGAGCAGGTGCTGATCAACAGCGTTGGCACCTTGGGTCTGGCGGCCGACCGCCGCCCCGGCAAGACCGGCATCTGGCTCGGCACGCGCAAGGTCGCCGCCATCGGCATCGCCATCAAAAAATGGACCACCTTCCACGGGTTCGCCCTCAACGTGAACAACGACCTCACCCCCTTTGCGGGCATCGTTCCCTGCGGCATCACCGACGGCACCGTCACCTCCCTGCAGGCCGAGCTCGGCCGCGCCCTGGACCTCGCCGAAGTGCAACGCGTGCTCGCCGCCGAATTCTGGCGACTGTTGCCGGAATTTTTGGAAACCACTAAGTTCCACTAATTAATCACTAATGAACGGAATCACCGCGGCGACTGGTTCCGGCGGAATGAGAATTTAGTGTGCAATGGCGGTTAGTTTTCCCAACTTGGGGCCCGGCCCATGACTCCCACTCAACGCAAACCCGACTGGCTCCGCGCCAAGCTGCCCGCCGGCCCGGCCTACCAGGCCACCCGCCGTCTCGTGGACGACAACAAGCTGCACACCGTCTGCCAGAGCGCCCAGTGCCCGAACATCGGCGAGTGCTGGTCGCGCGGCACGGCGACCGTGATGATTCTGGGCAACATCTGCACGCGCTCCTGTAATTTCTGCGCCATCCAGACCGGCCGCCCCACGGAGTACGATCTCGGCGAACCGGCCCGCGTGGCGGACGCCGTGGCCAAGATGGGCCTGAAGCACTGTGTCATCACCTCCGTGGCCCGCGATGACCTGAAGGACGGCGGCGCGAGCGTCTGGGCCGCGACCATCCGGGCCACCAAGCACCTGAACCCGCATTGCGCCATCGAGGTGCTCGTGCCGGATTTCAAGGGTCACCTCGACCAGGTGGACCTCGTGCTCGACGCCCAGCCCGACATTTTCAACCACAACGTGGAGACCGTCGAACGGCTGCAGAAGCCCGTCCGCGTGCAAGCCCGCTACGACCGCAGCCGCGGCGTGCTGCGCCACGCCAAGAGCCGCGGCTTCACGACCAAGACCGGGATCATGCTCGGCCTCGGCGAGACCCAGGAGGAGATCGCCCAGTGCTTGCGCGACATCGCCAGCGACAAGACGGACATCCTCACCCTGGGCCAATACCTGCAGCCCACTCCGCAGCACTGGAAGATCGACCGCTGGGTGCCGCCGGAGGAATTCGCCCATTGGAAGCAGTTCGCCCTCGCCGCCGGCCTGGGCACCGTGGAGTCGGGACCGCTGGTGCGTTCCAGCTACCATGCGGATGAGCAATCGTTGAAATACACCGGCGTGGAGCACCTGAATAACGCGAATACACTGGCCCGGGTTTAAGGTAGAGCGCGGAGTCCCTCCGCGCTGCGGCGCACGGCTCAGCGTGAGGATGCCCCCGACCCGTTGGCCGATGTGCGGCGGCGATTGCAGCTTTGCGTTCGCCCCCATGATTGTTTTTCTGGGGACATGAAGCTGTCCTTCCGTTGCCTTCTCTTTTGCCTGACCGCCCTATGCTGGGCCCTGAATACCCACGCCGCCGGCACCTTGGTCTCGGGCCCGATGCTCGGTTACCGGGCCCACCGCGAGGCCTTCCTCTGGTTTGAGACGAAGGACGCCAAGCAGGTCACGCTCGACTACTGGCTGGCCGGCAAGCCCGAGACGAAGCAGACGATCACCCAGTCGGGCTGGCCCACGACCCCCGCCGGCGGACAGATCGCGCAATTCCGGCCCGGTCTGCTCGCGGTCGGCGCCAACTATGAGTACACCCTCAGCATCGACGGGGTGCGGCAGACCTTCCCTTTTCCCACCACCTTCAGGACCAGCCCGCTGTGGGAATGGCGCGGTCCGCCGTCAGATTTCAAGTTCATCTTCGGCACCTGCGCCTATTTCAACGAGCCCGCCTATGACCGGCCCGGCCCGGGCTACGGCAAGACGATGGAGACCTTCCGGCTGATGGCGGACAGTGGCGCGGACTTCATGCTGTGGGGCGGCGACAACTGGTATTACCGTGAGGTGGATTTCGACTCGGTCAGCGGCCTCTGGTATCGCGCCCAGCTCACCCGGGCCCTGCCGGAGCTGCGGAAGCTTTTCGCCGTCATGCCCCACTACGCCGCCTGGGATGACCACGACTACGGCTCCAACGACTCAAACAAGAGCTTTGAGTTCAAGGACGAGACCCTGCGCATCTTCAAGGCCTACTGGGGCAATCCCACCTACGGCGAGGAGGGCAACCCCGGCGTGTACCAGAAATTCTACCAGGGCGACGCCGCGTTTCTCGTGATGGACAACCGCATGTACCGCGACGACGACCACCTGCTCGACGCCTCAATCCCCCAGAAGTCGCAGTACGGCGCCCGCCAGCTCGACTGGCTCAAGCAGTCGCTGCTGCACGCCCAGACCCTCGGGTTTTACTCCTTCAAGTTCATCGTCACCGGCGGGCAGGTCGTCACCGACTTCGGCGGCGCCAGCGAGACGTTTGCCTACTACCAGCGCGAACGGGAGGATCTGCTGAAATTCATCAAGGATCAGGGCATCACGGGGGTGGTATTCCTGACGGGTGACGTGCACTTCACCGAGCTGGCCAAGAAAAACATCGGCGGCACCCGCTGGGTCTACGAGCTGACCTCCTCCCCGATGAGCGCCGGCGTCTCCACCCTGGGCCAGACCGAACGCCTCAATGATCCCCACCGAGTTCCCGGCACGCTGGTGAGCGACCAGAATTTCTGCACCCTGGCGATCCACGGCCCCAAGGAAGCCCGGGTCCTGACGATTGCCTGCATCGACAAGCAGGGAGTCACGCGCTGGACCCAGGACATCAAGGCGGAGGATCTGCGTTAAGCCACGCCATGGCCTTGCGCCCCCCTTCCACGATTTTCATCGTGGAGTTTATTTTTCCATGTACCGCCGCCTCCGCCCTCCCCTCGTCTTCCTCTGCCTGTCCTGGCTTCTGGCGGTCGCCACCACGGCGGCGGATGTGGTGGTGCTGCCCACCGTCCTTGTCCGGGACAATCTGAACACCGGCACGGGCCAGGCCACGGTGACGCTCCTCGAAGCCGGCCCGGGTTCGGCGGCAGCTTTCGGTGAACTCGCGCGACATACCGCCAGTTGGTCGCTGAATGAGGCCGGCGCCCGCGGCTTCGGCACCACCACCACCCTGCGGGGCTTGGGCAACACGCCCTATTTCAGCGATGCCTCGGCGCCGGTTTATCTCGATGACATTCCCCTGGCCACCGCCTTTAGTTTTCCCAGCGAACTCTACGATTTCGGCCAGATGACAATCTATCGCGGGCCGCAGGCCGCGGCCTTGTTTGGCCGGGCGGCCGACGCGGGAGTCATCCGCTTCACCGCCGCCTCCCGGGACGACCAAGCCAGCGTCCGGTTCGGTGCCGCCCTCGGCTCGGCCAGCCAGCGCTCGGTCAAGGTGTCGGCCGAAACCGCCCGCCGCGGGCCCTTTGCCGCCTCGGTCAGTCTCGGCACCAGCGAACGCGACGGCTACATCTATAATACCAGTCTCCAGCAGACGGTGGATGACCGACAGGCCGTTTTTGGCCGATTCCAGCTGCACTACCGGCCGGCGCCGGACTGGGAAATTTCCCTTCACGTGCTGGGCCAGCAGAGCCGGGACGGCGCCCAGGCGCTGGTCCCCCTGGGTGGCCCCTTCTACCGCGTGAGCCGCGGGAAGGAGGGGCAATCCGATTCCGACTTTGCCGCCGTGGCGCTGGGCCTGACCAAGCATCTCGCGGACGCAACGCTCACCGCCACCACCAGCTACACTGACTGGAATCTCTCGCCCTACTCCAACCGCCTGGTGGTCTTTGGGGGGTTCAACTTCGATTCGGTGCTGACCCAGTCCCAGCGCACCTGCAACGAGGAGATCCGCTATGCGAGCGGACCGCTCACCGGGGGCCTGTTCTACTCCCAAGCCCGCACCCGCGGCGCCGCCCGCCGGACTTTCAGCGGATTCACCGTGGAGGACTCCCTCTTCCAGCTGGAAAGCACGACCATCGCGCTGTTTGGCCAGGCAAATCTCAAGACCACCGGCGCGTGGCTGATCACGCCCGGTCTGCGGATAGAACAAACTGAAAAAGATTTCGTCCGCACGGAGGTCGTCCCCGCCCACACGGTCAACCGGCAGAGCGATCGCTGGGCCGCGGTGCTGCCGAGCCTGGCCGTCACGCGCCAGGTCAACGCCGCCACCTCCGCCGTGTTCACGCTGGCCCGCGGCTTCAAGGCCGGCGGCTATTCCGCCTACACCGGCCGCGCCGATCTCGCCGGTTACGATCCCCAGCGCACCTGGGGTCTGGAGGCGGCGCTGACCAGCACGGATCAGAAAGCCGGCTGGGCCCTGACGTCGCGGGCCTACGCCTACCGCGTCACCGGCTATCAGATCGAGCGGTCCTTTGCGGTCCCGGCCACCTCCACCGACGAATATCTGGTGGTGAATGCCGCCCGGGCCCAGATCCTGGGGCTGGAACTGGAATCCTCGTGGCGGATCGGCGCGGACGTCACCCTGCGGGCCGTCGCCGGATTGACCGAGGCGACGCTGAAAGATTTCACTGATCCCTTCACTGGTACAAATTACTCCGGCAACCGCGCCCCCTATGCGCCCAGCGGGAACGCCGCCTTGCAACTCGACTATGCGCCGGTCCGGGGATTTTTCTGCGGGGTCGGGCTGACCTGGACGGGGCGCACGTACTACGACGAGCAGGAAACCGCCGGATTCTCCCAGGCCGCCTACACCCTGCTCGAGGCCCGGGCCGGCTACGCTTTCGCCCAGTGCAGCCTGCGGATTTTCGGCCGCAATCTCACCGGGGAAAAATATTACAGCTCAATCACACCCGGCGTATCCCACGGCACTCCCGGCGCGCCGGCGATCTGGGGGGTCGAGGTCAACGGACGCTGGTAGCCAAGCCGACGACTCGCCTGGCCCCGTAGCAGGGGGGTGGGCAAGCCACCCCCGATGTTAGACCGGAAATCACCGGCCGTAGGTCGACTGATAGAGTGGTTCTAGCTGGGTGTACCGCGGCTGCAGGAAAGTCACAATGTCGAGCATCTGGGTGACCGTCATGGTTTCGTTGACGTACGGCATGGGAGAATTCTTCACCTCAAGCCCCGGGGGTCTGACGGTCAGGGATTCATTCGGGTGGATCACGGCGGTAACCAATTCACCGTAGGTTCTCACGTGGAGCACCTTGCCCCCCAGCAACACGACCTTTTCGGGGGCCACGGCCGGAGCCGGGAGGTCGGCCACGCCATCAACCCGATGGCACTTGTAACAATTCAATTCGACAAAGGCCTTTTGCCCGCGGGCGATGTTCCCTTCCGGAAAGACAAAGCCACGGCCGGATTTCGGGCCGAGATCACAGCCGACAATCAATGCGAACAAGACTGCGGCGGAAAACACTAGGAGGTAATTTTTCATGGGTAGGCGGAGTTAAACGGCGGGATCTTCCCGCCGGAGCCAGCGGCTTGGCGTATTCCCCATAGGGAGGGCAGGAACGCGCCCTTCCGCACAGCGACTGATACGTTACTCTAAAATAACATAATCCCGTTCGATGTACTCACTCGGCATTTCTTGTCTATTCTTGACCTTCCCTTGACGTCCCATTCCCGCCTAATCCGCTGGCCGTGGTTGCGCCTCCCGTTCAGTCCCGCCGCGCACATCGGCAGATCGGTCAACCCTGGGCCGGACTTTGGCATGGGGCGTAGTGACCCGGGCGCCGCGCCGCGCAATCAAGCACCTGCTGGATATGCACGTCCACTTGGCGCAGAAATGCCGGGGAGACGGCATACCCGTCGCTCTCATAGACCAGCATGGGCCGGCCGTGGCGGAGGCTGAGCGGCCGGAGAATGGCCTCGGCAATGCGGTAAGGCAGGCAATTGAACGGGCCGATGAGCAGTGTGCCATCGTAGCCTTCTTCCGCCGCCTCGATACCCTTGCCCACAGCGGGCAGCGCCTCGCTGAAAAGGGTTGGCGAGACATGCTCAGCTGCCCTTTCAAACAAAGTGGCCACGTCATTGCTTTCCGCCACCAGCAGGCCAGTCGCCCGAAATATATCCCGGTAATATTCCTCCACCCGCCGCTGCGCCTGGTAAGTAAGCCAGTTTTGCAGGTACTGCTTGCCGTCGGGTTGGAAGATTCGCGTACAGGCCTTGGCCAAGGCCAGGTTGCCCGGCTTCAGCCCCCAGTTGTTCGCCGCCCCGGCGATGTCGTCATAGGTGCCGTAGAGGACCAGATCAGCGAGGTCGACCGGCTTCAGGATGATGCCCCGGGCCGCATAGAGGTTGCGCACGCCTTCCATGAAAAAAGGGCTGAAGCGCGTGAAAAAATCCCCCGTGACCACGACCCGCGGACAGCCCCGAGGATCGAGTGTGCGGGGCAGGGCCGCAATCCGGCCAACCAGTGCCGGCAACCGGGCGTTAAACTCGTCCAGTGAATCGACCGTGGCTGCAAAGCGCAGCCATTCCTGATTGAAACGCCGGCAGCTGCCCGGGGCGCCGACCACCCGCAGCACGTGTTCGATCTCCACCAAAATGTCGGCCAGCACGATCACCGGCCCGATATGGCGGGCTAGGGTGTCGGCTGAAAACCCAAGATAATTATTCTCCGCGGTGGCGCTGAGAATAAAGTAATCCGGCAGGCGCTGCTCCACAATGAACCGCTCGAAATAACCCGCATAGGCGTCGCTGACGCAGGGGGCGCCGCCGCGCGCCATGTAGAAGCCGACAATCTCCCCCGGGGCGCGTTTCTCGTGGATCTGCAGGATCTGGCCGATGCACAGCGGCAGCGGCAGGCATTCGCGGCCCGAGGTGTGCCGCAGCCCGCGTTCCAACTGCGGGCGGGCCAGCGGCACCACCTTGCCCGGGTGCAGGCCAAGCCAGTGCATCGCGAGGCCCAGCGCTTGGATGTGGTGCGGGGAGAAATTGGGCAGGTAAAGCTTCACCCGTGGATCACGAAGCGACACCTGTTCGCCGCGGGAGGAGATCACCACCCCACGGCTGGCCAAACGCGCCGGGGTGAAGGCGGGGGCGCGCACCACGGTCGGGGACTGGTAGTTCCGGGCCACATCAAGGAACGCCTCCAACCGCGTCTGCACACCGGCATCGGCGGTGGCGGAGTCAATCTCGAGCAGCAAATACGGCTTGGTGCCGAGCTTGGCCGACAGCATCGCATGCGTGAAGGCATCGATGGTGCAGCTGAAATTGCTGACGCAAACCAGAAACAAATTGGGATGCTGTTGGACCAGGGTCACCGCATTCATGATCTGGTTCGCAAAATGCCACGCCGTGGGACCCGGGCCCGCCGTCACGAGGCAGTCAGCGGGTATGGCCGTGATCCCCATGCTGGCCAGTTTGCGTCCGACGGATTGCGAGGCTTCGGGGGTAAAGGCGTTGTAACTGTGACCCGCGAGCAGCAGCGCGGGCTGACCATGGGCGATGGCCGAGGCCAAGGCCTGCCGGCCGAGGTCCTGCATGGCTCTTTCCGCGTCCTGTTGGGCTTGCACAGCCGTGACCCAGGCCGTTTCAGCCACAGGCCGTGCCACGCCCAGTTCACGCACGGCAAGTTCCACCAGCGTGGAGCACGCTCCATAGCCCAACGTGAAGTCAAGCACCGGCGAGAGCAGGCGAAGCTGCGGAAAAGCCTTGGCCAAGAAATAGGGGCTCGCCTGCGTGATCGGACAAAGCAACGAATCCCGGCAGGTATTGGGGTGCGGCATGCGGGTGATATGCGGCAGAAAGACCAATTCCATGCCCCGTCGCGCCAAGTCGAGCACGGCCCCATGGGCCAGCTGCGCCGGGAAGCAAAACCCGGAATTCGCCTTCAAGTCCCCCTCCCCGTCAACGCCCGAAAGGACCACTTCCAAGCCAATGCCGGCGAAGAATCCGGCGTAAAGCGGATGCAGGGAATGCGTCGTCAAGGCCCGAGGCAGCCCAATCCGGCGCGATACCCGAGCCCCGGAGGCTTTCCCCGCCGATTCGAGGCCGAGGCGGGACTCAAGAAAGTTTCGCGCCCCGGCCACCTGCGGCCCAAAATCCCACCGCGGGAGCTTGTCGGGGACGGCGAGGCGTGGCGCCGGCGCGCGAAACAGCAAGGCGGCGCGTTGTTCGACCAGGTCCGGAACCACCGCGTTGTCCGGCCGCCGCTTCCAGACGTGTTCATACAGGCTGCAGCGTCCGCCAAAGGGAAACTGCCTCCCGTCCACCCGGAAGCGGTCAATCGTGCAATACATCTTGCAGGCCCGACAGGTGAACCGGCCAGCCGATTGCATCTCGAGTGCGGCCAAGGCCAGCAGGCCCCGGGGCCCCTCCCCCGACTGGCTGGCCCGGCTCAGGGTCAACAGCGCCACTCCGAGTGCACCGAGCAGTTCCGGGTGCGGCGGTATGATGACCGGCCGGCCGGCCAGATGCGCGAAGGCATGGCCGACGGCGGCGTTCAGCGCCACCCCGCCTTGCAAAAACACCTTGGCCCCGACGGGCCGCGGACCCTTGACCCGGTTCAGGTAATTGCCGGCGATCGAATACACGAGCCCGGCCACAATGTCGTCGCGCCCATGGCCCTGCAGCTGGGCGATGCGAATGTCGGAATTGATGAAGGCCGCGCAGGTCGTCTTGAACTGGACCGGAGCCGGGGCCGCGAGTGCGATCGCGGCAATGTCACCGACGGCGATGCCGAGATCGCCGTGGGCGCTTTCCTCCAGAAAGGAACCTGTGCCCGCCGAACAGGCGTTGTTCATGGTGTAGTCGATGGCCACCCCATTGCGCAGAAAAATATACTTCGAGTCCTGGCCCCCGATCTCGAAGATGGTATCCACCTCCGGGTCGTAATGCGCCGCCCCGGCTGCGTGGGCCGAGATCTCATTATATACATGCGGAGTTCCCAGATACGCGCCCACCAGTTCGCGGGCCGACCCCGTCGTCGCCACTAGTCCTACCGGATGATTGCCGGTGCTGTCCGCGAGCACGCGCAAACACAGCCGCGTGGCCGCGATCGGGTCCCCATTGGTGCGGGCGTAATGGGAGGCCACCAGGCCGCATGTCACCGGGTCAATCAGCACGGCCTTGGTGGTGGTGGAGCCGGCATCAATCCCCAGCACCAGCGGCCCGGCAGGCGACGGCTGATTGGCCGGCGGCGCCAGCACCCGGACGCGGTCGGCAAAGGCGGCGAGCGGCGGGTGCCGTTCAAGGCCCCGGAGCGGGACGGTTTGCGGCTGGCGATGGCGCGGCTCATCCTGCACCAGCAGGGCGCAGCCCCAGGCCTCAAACCAAGGACTCTCCGGCCGCACAATGAACTCGATATCCGGGCGTTTGTCGCGGAGTGCGGCAACCATGGCGGCATTCCGGGCCACCCCGCCAATCAGCAGAACGCGGCCGAGTTCATCCCCCCCTTTTTCCAGCAGGGCCACAACCTTTGCGGCCATGCTTTCGTGGAGGGTATGCAAAACATCCTCCGGCGAGGCCTCGTGCCGGTTGAGTTTGTGGGTGATGTCGGATTTGCAATGGACCGAGCAACGCGAGGCCAACGGCACAGTCTTGCCCGCGAACGAGCGCTGGATGGCCGCCTCGAGGTCCAGGCCCATGCGGCCGATTTGTTGAATGAAGAACTGTCCGCTGCCAGCGGCGCATTTGTTGTGGGACAGCACATCGGCCATCCGCCCCCCGGCGAGGCGGTACACCAGAAACGCCTCCCCGCCCAGGGATGCGACCGCATCATATGTCTCCCCGGTTTCGCGCAGCGCCCGCTGGATCGCTTCCACTTCCGTCACATGGCCGATCGGACCGGCCACACCGAAGAATTCCGCGCCGCCGAACGCCGACCCGGCAAGCAACCGCTGCAACACCTCGACCGGCCGGCCCCGATGGGCCGCGACCACCGCCGTCGGGCCACCGTCGCGCAGGACCACCGCCTTAACCGTCAGGGCCCCGATGCTGATGCCGACGACCGACATGGTGGGTGACGTTACTCCATGTCGCACGTCCTGCTACGCAGGGATTGTCTTTTCTTTGCGCCACCTGTCATCCGCATTTACCTCGCCAAGACGGCCGACGGGCCTATTTTTTCGAGGGCAAAGCCCCCCATGGAGACCAAAAAGCAAATCGTTGAAAACTGGCTGCCGCGTTACACCGGCGTGCCGCTCAAGCAATTCGGCCGCTACATTCTGCTGACCAACTTTCAGCATTACGTGCAGCTCTTCGCCCAGTGGCATCGCGTGCCGGTCATGGGCAAGGACAAACCGATGCCCAGCGCTACGGCCAATGGCATCACGATCATCAATTTCGGGATGGGCAGCGCCACCGCCGCCACCGTCATGGACCTGCTCAGCGCCATCAACCCCAAGGCGGTGCTGTTCCTCGGCAAGTGCGGGGGCATCAAGCACCGCGCGGAGATCGGCGACCTCATTCTCCCGATCGCCGCGGTCCGGGGCGAGGGTACGAGCAATGACTACTTTCCGCCCGAGGTGCCCGCCCTGCCCTCCTTCGCCCTCCAGAAGGCCATCTCCACCACCATCCGGGACCACCAGCGCGACTACTGGACCGGCACCGTCTACACGACCAACCGCCGGGTGTGGGAGCACGACGTGGGCTTCAAGAAATACCTGCGCAAGATCCGCGTCATGGCCGTGGACATGGAAACCGCCACGATCTTCATCACCGCCTTCGCCAATGGGACCGTGGCGGGTGCGCTGCTGCTGGTATCCGACCAACCCATGACGCCCGAGGGGGTGAAAACCCACGCCAGCGACCAGAAGGTCGACAAGGATTTCGTCGAGATGCACCTCCGCATTGGCATCGATTCCCTAAAGCAGCTTATCAACAAGGGCGTGACGGTGAAACATCTGAAGTTCTAGAGATGGTTTTATGGTAGGGCGGGACCGCTGGGCCCGCCGCGACCACCATGAAAGAGGGTCCCGCAAAATCCCCGCAAAGGAAGTTTCTCCCTCACACGACTCCCCGTGGGTTCGCGACGAAGCTATTTTCTTCATCACGGTTTGTTGTGCACCACGCGGCGCCAATCAGCTCTGTCTCGACGCCATCGCTGCACGCATCTGGGAATCAATCGAGTTCCGTCAAAAACGTCATGACTGGCCTGTGCTCATCTGCCTCTTGATGCCTGACCATCTCCATGCCTTGATTTCTTTTCCGCGCGACAAAGTTCCCGCAAAAGTCATGGCCAATTTGAAAGAAATCATCGCCAAGCAGACCGGCATCAGCTGGCAGCGCGATTACTTTGATCATCGGCTGAGAAGTGACGAAAGCCACGAGGAGAAATCCCACTACATTCGGCAGAATCCCGTCCGGAAAGGCCTTGTGACTAATCCGGAAGAATGGAAATTTGTCTGGGAACCCAACTAACGGCGGGCCCAGCGGTCCCGCCCTACCCCAACCAAATAAATGCTGATCCGGATAAAGTGCGCCATTTCCAACTGCTACCTGCTGCTGGGCGAGCGGCCGGTGCTGGTGGACACCGGGGCGCCGGGCGATCTGGGCCGCATTCTCAGCGCCTTGAAGCGGCACGGCGTTGAGCCGAAGCAGCTCGCCCTCATCCTGCTGACCCATGGCCACAGCGACCACGCCGGTTGCGCCGCGGAGCTGAAGCGCCGCAGCGGGGCGAATATTGCCCTGCACAGCGGCGACGCCGCCCTGGCCCGCAGCGGGGAGAACGGCATTTTGGCCGCGCAGGACATGATGGGCCGGATCGTGCGCCCCTTTGTGAATGAACCCTTCGAGGCCTTCGAGCCCGACCTGCTCTTTCGCGATGGCTTCTCCCTCGAGCCCCACGGCGTCAAGGGCCGGGTGCTGGCCACCCCGGGACATACGCCGGGTTCCGCTTCGGTCCTCCTCGGCTCAGGCGAAGCCCTCATCGGCGATGTGCTCCGCGGGAGCATGCTCTGGCCGAACAAGGCCAGCCCGCATTTTTTCTGCAACGACCCGGAATTGAACACCCGCAGCATTGTCCGGCTGGCCCGCGAAGGCCTGCTCCGCTGTCACCCCGGTCACTTCGGGGGGTTTCCCGGCAAGGAGCTCGGCCGGTTCCTCACCACCGACACCGGCGAGGTCATGGAATTGTCGGGGGAGGCGGTGTGAAGCCCATATGCTGGGACGATGCAGTCTCGGCCGCAAAACGCGTTTAGCCTGTGACGGGAAGAAGCAGGGCTGTAGGAGGGGCTTATGCCCCGATTCGCAACCTGCGCCGCTCTTGAGCGCCAAGCATCGGGGCATAAAGCCCCTCCTACAACTCAGACTCTAGAGCTTTCCCTAGGAGTAGAATGTAGGGCCCGCTGCTCAGCGGCACGCCGAGTCCGGCTTGGCGACTAGCGCCAGCCCTACACCCGACCGCGCGACCCCTCACGGCAGCACGTCGATCCAGAACGGGGCGAATACTTCCGTTCCCGCCAGATTCACCTGACTCCAGATGACATAGCGGCCGGGCTGGGGAATGGTGACCTTAAAGGTCAGCTCGGGCTTAACCGGGTCGGGCGCTTGCGTCAGGTCGGTCTGATTGGGGTGCAGGTGGGCAAATCCGCTGCGCGCCTCATCAAAGGCCACCAGGTGCGCGAGCGCACCCATGACTGGTTGCAGCGGAACCGGCAGACCCCCTTGCCGGCTGAGGCGAAAACGCAGGTCGATTGGCTGGCGCGCCCGAAAGGGCTGCAGGGCGTCCAGCTCGAAGTGGTACTCGCCCGCCGCAAACGTTGAATTAGTGCCGCGGGCCACCCGGGCCACCGCCCCAGGAACAGCAAACTCCGTCACCGCATACAACCCGCGAGCGGTGGCGACAGGCGTAAAGTCGGCGAACACGCGGTAGATGCCCGCGCGCTCGGGCTGCATCGTGAAAATCCATTCCCCCGGCCGCTTGCCCGGCACGGGATGCAAATGCTGGTAGTCCGCCAGGGTGGAATCCGCCACCAGGAGATGCAGCTTGCTCGTGTGGGCCACGAGCAGGTCCTCCGGCGCGATGGCTTTGCCGTTGGCGGTGCGCAGGGTGAGCACAAAAGTCACCGACTGCTGCTGGACGGGATCCCGGTCGGCCTTCAGCCCGAGCACGACCGGCGAGCGCACTTGCACCACGGGTATGAACTGGGGATTGGCCGGGTCGCAGAATTCCAGCGCGCCTTTCTTCTCGTCCACCCGGAAATCCATGTGGTTCAGGTTGGTGCCGGTGGGCAGCAGGCGGACGACGAGATAGAGTCCGAGCGCGGTCGCTGTGATGATGGCCAACGAACGGCGCTGGGTATGAGACAGGTAGGGCGCGGAGTCCCTCCGCGCCTCGGCGGCCAAGGGACTGGCCGCCCTACCCTGTTTCGAGTCAGTCATTTCTACTTCAGGCGTTGGAGAAAGTCGTCGACCTGCCAGACGCTGCCGTCAACGCGGTGGATGATCTTGCCCTCCTCGTTGATGAGCACGGTGGCCAACGTGTGCTTGATCGTCGCCCCCTCGAATTCGCGGATGACCCCCAGCTGCGCGAGCAGGTGCCGCACGGCGAGATCCGGGCCGGTGAGAAAGGAGAAATTGGCCGTATCAATGGAGCGCACCACCGCATAATCCTTGAGCACGCCGGGCGTGTCGTACTCCGGGTCCAGGGAGATCGAAACCAGCTCGAAATCCTTCACGCCGGCTTCCCGCGCCGCCTTTTGCAGGGCCATCATGCGCAGCGTGGACGCCGGGCACATCGTGGCGATGGGGCAGCGGGTGAAGATGAAGTTGAGCACGACCCGCTTGCCCCGGAAGCGGCTGGGTGACACCGTGCGCCCGTCCTGGTCGAGCAGGGTGAACTCCGGCAGCGTCTCCCCAATTTCGCGGTAGGCTTCCTTGCCGCGCCGCGCCGTGTCCTGGGCCAGGGCATTGGTGGCGGCGGCCACGGCGCGCGTCGTGACGGCGTCGTCCGGCCAGATTTTCTCCAGATAGAAATCATCGCCGCGCACGACCAGTTCGGCCCGGATGCGGCGGCCGGGCTGGGCGATGGTCAGGTCGCCCGGGGAAACCTTGAACTCCATCGTCATGCCCGGCATGTACCCCTTGATCTCATCATGGTGCACCAGGAGAGACCGTTGCGTCGGATTGACGGAAACAATCTCGCCCGTGAGCGGGTAGCGTTTTTCCGCCGGGGCGGTCACGACCGGCACCGGCGGAACCGGGTCGGCCGGCTTGGAGCAGCCGGCTCCGCCGGCCGCCAAAGCCATTAGCAAACAACCGGCGAGGCGCGGGATGAGCGAATACCTGTGCATTATTCCTTCCACCCATTTGCCAAAGCGGAAAATTGTCAAAAGGTTTGCGCTCCCCTGAGCCAAAGTATCCCTTCCAATTTCCCGCCGCCAACCCCCGCATGAACCGCACCGCCCAGTACAAGCCCGGTCTCGCCGCCTTCGCCGCGATCGGCAGCGGCTGGGTGTTCGTGCTCGTGGCCCTGGGCGCCTTCACCACCAGCATCGGTGCCGGCATGGCGTTCTCCGACTGGCCGCTGTCCAATGGCTCGGTCAACCCCAACGGCTGGCTGACCGAGATCGACAAATTTGCGGAACATTCCCACCGTCTCAGTGCCAGCCTGATGAGCACCATCACCATCATGCTGGCCGCCTGGCTGTGGCTGACGGAGGAGCGCCCCTGGCTGCGCCGGGTCGCCTACTTCGCCGTGGGGCTGGTGCTCACCCAAGCCCTGGTCGGCGGACTGCGGGTGCTGTTTGACAACCTGCAGGTCGACCTGGTCAACACCAGCCTCGGTCGGCTGTTTGCCATGCTGCATGCCTTTCTCGCCCAGGCCTTCATGTGCACGCTATTCTGCATCGCGATCGCCAGTTCCCGACCATGGATCGAAGGAGCCAGCCGCTGGACCGGGCCGACGCAGGCCCGCTTGCGCAGGCTGGGCACGTGGTGCGTGGTGCTGTTGTTTATCCAGCTGTCGGTGGCTTCCGTGGTGCGGCACAGTTTTGCCGGGCTGGCCATCCCCACTTTTCCGCTATCCACCCCGGAAGGCGGGCTGCTGCCCGCCGCGTGGGATTTCCGGGTGGGCATTCAATTCACCCACCGCGTCATCGCCGGGGTGATCGCGATCGTTCTGGTCACCTTCGTTGGGCAGCTCTGGCGCGAGCCCGCCGTCCCCCGCTCCCTGCGCTGGCTCGGTCTGGGGGTGATCGGCCTGATTGCCCTGCAAATCTATCTCGGCGCCCAGATCATCTGGACCGGCCGCAGTGTCTACATGACAACGGGCCATGTCGTGATCGGGGCCCTGACGCTGGCGACGACATTTCTACTGACCTTTTTCATGTATCACGGCTCGCTAGGGTCCAAAGCCGCATGAGCCAGCCCACCACAACGCCAGGAATCGCCCCCGTTCCGCACTACGCCGACGCGACCTGGCACCATTATCTGGAGCTGACCAAGCCGCGCCTGAGCATGTTGTCGGTCACCACGGCGATGGTGGGTTACCTGGCAGCCGTCGCCTACTGGGAGTGGCAGCGCACGATTTTCCTCATGCTCGGCACGGCCCTGTGTGCCGGTGGCGTGGCGGCGCTCAACCAATGGATGGAGAGCGACCGGGATGCGTTGATGCAGCGCACCCAGGATCGCCCCATTCCCCAGGGCATCATCGCCCCCGGCTCGGCCTTCGTGTTGGGTTGGGTGCTCTGCATCGTCGGGCTCGGCCTGCTCTTCAAGCAGGTCAACGGTCCGTCGGCCTTTCTCGGCCTGGCTACCATGGTCGCTTATCTCGCCATCTACACGCCGGCCAAGAAGTGGTCGCGCTGGTCGACCGAGATCGGCGCCGTCAGCGGGGCCCTTCCCCCGATGATTGGCTGGGCGGCGGCGGGACGGTCCAACCCGGCGCTCGGCTGGACCCTTTTTGCGATCCTCTTCACCTGGCAGATGCCGCATTTCTTCTCCCTCGCCTGGACCTACCGGAAGGATTACGCCGCCGCGAGTTTCCCCGTGCTTTCGGTGGTCGACCCGAGCGGCCGGCGGGTGGCGCGCCGGGCCTTCATCTGGACCGTTCTCCTGGTGGCCGCCAGCGGACTGCCAACCCTGCTTGGTTATTGCACCTGGTATTATTTTGCCTGCGCGGTGGCCCTGGGCGGGTGGATCCTGCGGTCCGCCATCACCTTCATGAACCCGGCCAAGCGCGAGACCGAGGCCCGCCGGCTGTTCCTCATCTCCATCGCCTACCTGCCCCTGCTGCTCGGGCTGCTCGTCGCCGACCGGTACATCTTCAAACTTTGAATGGGAAAATCAGGAATGATACCAATTACTATAAGCTTTGGGACTTTGGGTAGGGCGAATCCTCCGGATGAGCCGCGGCTCGTCGGGGACGACTCGCCCTACCTGCGGTTGAGGGCGCGAATAGTCCTAAACCAATCAGCAATTTGGTATGAGATCGCTCTCTGACCGGGCCTTGTCCTGATTTCCTGAGTTCCACATTTGCTTTATTAACTCCCCATGACCGTCTCCGACATCCCCACGCTGAATGCCGCGCTCAACGCCACCGCCACGGTGCTGATCACCCTGGGGTTCATCTTCATCAAGCTGGGCAAAAAGGAAAACCACCGCGCCTGCATGCTGACCGCGGGGGTGGTCTCGGCGGTATTTCTCGTCGGCTATGTGACCCACAAGATACTGGTGCGGGGGATGCACACGCCTTTCAACGGTGACGGGGCGGCGCTGCGGGCCCTGTACTACACGATGCTGACCACGCACATCATTTTGGCCATGGCCATCGCGTATCTGGTGCCACGGACATTTCTGTTCGCGATCAAGGGCAACTATGAAACGCACAAGCAATGGGCCCGTTTCACCTTTCCCATCTGGTACTATGTCTCTGTGACCGGCGTGCTGATCTATCTCTGCAACTACATCTGGTGGCCGGCGGTTCCGGCGACCTGAAGACGGTCGGGGCCGTTGCCCCCAACGGCCTTGCGGCAGGCGCTTGGGGCATGCTCCCCTCCTAATAGAAAAAGCCGGACCCGCAGGTCCGGCTTGGTAATTGCACCGTCCGGCGGTCACAGACCGCCGCTATCGCTTAAGTCACTTTACCACCAGCACACCCTTCATGCCGGCGGCATAATGCGCCGGGAAAGTGCAGAGGAAGGGATATTCGCCGGGCTCCGTCGGGGCCTTGAACTTGACTTCATCCGTCTGCTTGGGCCCGAGCAACTTGATGTGTGCAATCACCTGACCCGCCAAGGCGGTCGGAAAGTATTCCGTGGCGGCGGCCATGACCGCGGCATCATCGAAGGCCTTCACGTCGGCGTCCTTCTTCAGGAGCACCCAATTATGGCCCATCGCCGCCTTCGGGATGTTGCCCATGTTGGTCAGGCTGACCGTAACCTCTTGGCCCGCGGTGACCTCGAGGCGGGTGAGGTTATATTTCATGCTGTCGTTGGCCGTGAGTTCGAAGACGTTCGTCGCCGCGGTGGCGGCGGGGGCGGCTGCGGTGGACTCGTTTTTCTGGCCGCAACCGGCGAGGAGCAGGGTGCTGGCGAGCAGGGAAAGGATGGCGGATTTATTCATGAGAACGTACCTATTCACAGGTTCAGCCGAGATGCAATAACGGAGGCTGAAATCTACCCCTAAAAATGCCCCAAATCCGTCGTTCCATCCTTCTTTTTACGAGGCCCCATTTTCATCGGTTTTATGATTGAAATGTGGAATTTAGTCCGAATCTTGGCGCGAGCCTTGCCGTCGCGCAAACCGACCCGGCAACGCCTTTGCCCTACATGACCCGCCCACGCTTAGATCATCGCCTATTATTGCGCCTTACCAGCGCGCTATTCGCCGGGCTTGGCCTGGTATTTTTGTCCGGTTGCAAACTGGCGGAAGTTTTCAACCTCAGCGGCAACCAGTCCACCATGGTGACCGCCGGCCCCGTGGCCAAGGCCCAGTGGGACCTGTTCATGGTCACCGTCTATGTGTCCACCTTCATCTTCATCGTGGTGGGGACCGTCCTCGCCTACGCCCAGATCAAGTTCCGCGCCAAATCCGAGGCGGATGAACACGCGGAGCCGCCGCCCCAAGGGCACGGCAATCCGTTTGTCGAGATCGGCCTCATTGCCGGCTCCGTCGCCCTGCTCGTCATCATTGCCATCCCCACGCTGCGGGACATTTGGTACACCCACGACGTGCCGGAGAGTGAGAAGGGCAACGCCATAGAAGTCACCGCCACTGGCTACCAGTGGTGGTTCAAGTTCGAATATCCCTCCGAAATGGTGAAGCTGCCCTCGGGCGGTGAGGCTCCCCTCGTCACCAGCAATGAGCTCGTCGTCCCGGCCGGCATTGCCATCCGCGTCCAGCTGCGCACCATCGATGTGATCCACAGTTTCTGGGTCCCGAAACTCGCGGGCAAGGTCGACATGATGCCCAATCGCGGCAACTTCGTGTGGTTCAAGGCCGACAAACCCGGTTATTTTTACGGCCAGTGCGCCGAATATTGCGGCGAGTCCCATGCCATCATGCGCTTCCGGGTCATCGCCCTCTCCCCGCGCGACTATTCGCTGTGGCTGGAAAACCAGAAACAGCCCGCGCGGACCGTCACCGCCCAGTCCCTGGCGGCCGCGACCAGCCCCGCGACCGTGCAGTTTGCCAGCATGAAGGTAAATCCGAGTGACGCTTTGGCGGGTTCGCCCTCGTTTGAAGCCGATCCCCTGGCCGCCTGGCATGCCATGCAGCAGCCGGAAGCCGGGGAGAACGCCCAGCTCATCGCCACGGGCCGCAAGCTCTTTTCGGACAAAACCTGCATCAGCTGCCACAACATCCGTGGCCATGAGGGCGTGGGCATCACCGGCCCCGACCTGACCCGCGTCGGCGCCCGCACCACCATCGCCGCCGGCGTGCTGGAAAACACCCGGGAGCGAATGCACGCCTGGATCAAGGAGCCGAATCATTTCAAACCGGGCAACAAGATGTGGTTTGGGGGCTACAACGTGCAGGATGGTGACGGCTGGAAGCCCAACTTCCAGGTCACGGACCAGGAAATCGATGCCCTGGTCGCCTATCTGCACAGTCTCAAATAATTCGTCGGCCCAATTTCCAACCCACCCACTTTATGGCAGAAGCAATCGCCAAGTCCGGCTTTACCGGCAAGGACGCCGCCCATCCGGCCAAGTCCTTCGCCCTGTTCAACCGCCCCACGGCCAAGACCGGTCTCGTCAGCTGGCTGACCACCGTCGACCACAAGAAGATCGGCATGCTCTATGGCGGTTTCGCCATCCTGTTCTTCCTGATCGGCGGCCTCGAGGCGCTGCTGATCCGCACCCAGCTGATCGTGCCGAACAACCACTTCATCGGCGCCCAGCTCTACAACGAGCTGTTCACGATGCACGGCACCACGATGATCTTCCTCGCGGTCATGCCGCTGAACGCGGCGTTCTTCAACCTCCTGATCCCGATCCAGGTCGGGGCGCGTGACGTCGCCTTCCCCCGCCTGAATTCGTTTTCCCTCTGGGTCTGGGTCGTCGGAGCCATTTTGCTGAATGTCGGCTGGATCTCGCACTTCGTCCCGAGCTGGAAATTCGGCGGCGCCCCCGACATCGGCTGGTTTGGTTACGCCCCGCTGACCTCGAAGCAGTTCACGCCTGATCTCTCCACGGATTTCTGGGTGCTGGGCATCCAGGTCCTCGGCGTTTCGTCGATCGTCGCCTCGCTGAACTTCATCGTCACCATCATCAACATGCGGGCCCCGGGCCTGACGATGATGCGCCTGCCGGTGTTCACCTGGATGGCCCTGGTCACCAGCTTCCTGCTCGTGCTCGCGCTGCCCGCCATCGCCATCGCGCTGGTTGAGGTCATGATGGACCGCAACTTCGGCACCAACTTCTTCGAGGTCTCCGGCGGCGGCCAGCCCATCCTGTGGCAGCATCTGTTCTGGGTCTTCGGTCACCCGGAAGTCTACATCCTGATTCTGCCGCCAATGGGCTACGTCTCGGAAATCCTACCCACGTTTGCGCGCAAGCCGCTGTTCGGCTACCCGATCGTGGTGTTCTCCGGCGTCGCCATCGGCTTCATCGGCTTCGGCGTCTGGAGCCACCACATGTTCACCACCGGCATGGGTACGGTCGCTACGGCGGCCTTCTCGCTCGCCACGATGGCCATCGCCGTCCCCACGGGCGTCAAGGTCTTCAACTGGATCGGCACCCTCTGGGGCGGCCGCATCGTCACCCGCGTGCCCATGATGTTTGCCCTCGGCTTCATCTGGATGTTCATGATGGGCGGCCTGTCCGGCGTCATGCACTCCGCAGCCCCGGCCGACGCCCAGCAGCAGGACAGCTACTTCGTCATCGCCCACTTCCACTACGTGCTCATCGGCGGCGCCACCTTCGCGCTGCTCGCCGCCATCCACTTCTGGTTCCCGAAGTTTTTCGGCCGGATGGTGCCGGAATTCTGGGGCAAGGTCTCCTTCTGGCTCATCTTCGTCGGCTTCAACGCCACCTTCTTCCCGATGCACTTCCTCGGCTTGAACGGCATGCCCCGACGCACCTGGACCTACGACTCCAACATGGGCTGGAACGAGGGCAACTTGTTCGCCACCTGCGGCGCCTACCTGCTGGGCATCGGCATCTTCACCTACTTCGCCGTGCTCGTCTATTCGCTCTTCAAGGGCCAGAAATGCGGCAACGACCCCTGGGATGCGCGCACGCTGGAATGGTCCATCCCGTCGCCGCCGCCGGAGCATAACTTCGCCGCCATCCCCACCGTTCATGCCCGCGACGCCTGGTGGTACGAAAAAACCCACCAGGAGGAGATCGCCCGGGAAAAGGCCGAGCATATCAAGGCCGAGGAATCCCACGGTGGCATCCACATGCCGGACCAATCCTGGTATCCGCTCTGTGCGGCCTTCGGCCTGCTCGTCGGCGCCTATAATTTCGCCCAGTTGCATCACCCGCTCGTGATCGCCGGCAATCAAGTGCTGGGCTCCCACCTGCTCCCGGCCATCGGCGGGCTCGGCATTCTGCTGGCCTCCTGCTATCTTTGGGCGCTCGAAGGCCCGGGCGGCTATCATCTCCACATTGCCGCTGACGGCAAAGTCACCGAATCCCGCGGCGACCACCACTAAGCTGACCGGCGCTCAATCCCCAGCTCTCAACTCTCAACTTCCATCATGAGCAGCCACGCGGCCACCGGTCACCTCGACCATCATCACGATCATACGACCTCGACGGGCATCCCGAACAAGAAGCTCCTTTGGTGGGCCTTCCTCGCCTCGGACTGCATGTTCTTCGGGGCCCTGATCTCCTCCCACCTCGTCTACCGCCTGAACCCGCCCCCGGGCAATGCGGTCCCGACACAGGTCTTCAACATCGAGCTGACCTCCTTCTCGACGTTCATTCTGCTCATGTCGTCGCTGCTGATGGCGCTCGCCGTCAACGCGATCCAGAAGGGCAACGTCAAGAGCACCCGCACCATGCTGCTCGGCACCATGTTTTTCGGCTGCATCTTCCTCGGCGGCCAGGTCTTCGAGTTCACGCACTTTGTGCAGGACAAGCACATGACGCTCTCGAACAGCATTTTTGGCTCCACCTTCTACACCCTCACGGGCACGCACGGCACCCACGTCGCCATCGGCGTGCTCCTGCTGGGCATGATGTACGTGCGGACCTTCAAGCCGGCCGCCGGCGGGGGTTTGCTCATGAATATCCTCCACCTGCTCGCCGTCGCCGCCGCCGCCGGCGTGGCTTTCATCATCTTGGTCCCCGGTTTGCTGGAAGTGCTCGAAGGCGCCAGCTTCGGCGCCATGCTGCACCATGACGCCAAGCCGCTCCTGATCGGGGTCGCCGCCTTGACCGCCATGGCGTGGTTTGCCCGCAGCGCTTCCCCGGTGGTCGAGTTTGGCGAGAAAAACGCCATCGATGTCGAGGCCATCGGCCTCTACTGGCACTTCGTCGACATCGTCTGGATCATCATCTTCACCGCCGTCTACCTCCTCGAGTATCTCTGAGTTGGTGCTGAAGCCCTTCGGCTCTCAACCCTCAACTCTCATCTCTCAACTCTCTGCCATGTCCGCTCCCGCCGCCCCCTCTCCCGCCGCTGGCCACCACGAGCCGAGCAAGTTCCATTTCTACATCCAGATCGCGATGATCCTGGCCGTCATCACCGGCGTCGAGGTCGTGCTGGTCTACCTGCCCATCGTGAAGTGGTTCGTGGTCACCGCCCTCATCGTCCTCTCCACGGTGAAATTCATGTTTGTTATCTTCTTCTTCATGCACCTGCGGTGGGACAAGGTGTTTTGCACCATTCTGTTCTTCATCGGGCTGGTGCTGGCGGGCTTCACGATGTTTGCCCTGCTCCACCTGTTCGGCAGCGAGGCCGGCAAGCCGCTCACCGCGGCGGCGCTGGATTTCGCCCGGGCGGCGCTGGTTTGAAGAATAACCACCGCCAGAATCCCAGCCGCGGCTCACCCCGCGGCTTTTTTATCGGCCATCCACGGTGGCAGCCGTGTGACCAAGGCGGCTACATTTCTCCCCTTTGTACCTTTTGTGCATATTGTGGCCATTCCGTCCCGCCCGGGTATGGCTAGGGCACGTCTGCAAAATAATTTCATTCCAAAGCTTGTCATTCTGAGCGCAGCGAAGAATCCACGGTTGCGGAGGTGGCGCCACGCCCACATGGATGGATCCTTCGCTACACTCAGGATGACATTTCAATTTGAAGACGTACCCTAGGTTTCCATGATCGACTGGACCCATTGGCACAACGAGCCGTTCCTCATCGGCGGGCTCATCTTTCTGGGCTGGCTCTATGCCATCCTCGCCGGTCCGCTACGGGAGCGCCTGGCCCCGGGCGTCCCCTACCCACGCGGCCGCGCGATCAAGTTCTATGCCGCCTTGCTCTGCTTCTATCTCGGCGTGGGCTCGCCCCTTGACCAGATCGCCGAGCGTTTCCTGCTCAGCGCCCACATGCTGCAGCATCAGATCATCATCTACCCCGCGGCCATCCTGTTTTTACTGGGCCTGCCCGACTGGATGGTGCGGCCCGTCACGGCGCAGCCCGCCCTGCAGGGCTTGCTGCGCGTCCTGACCAATCCGCTCGTCTGCGGCGTGGTCTACACCGCCGTGTACTCCGGCTGGCACCTGCCTTACCTCTACGACTGGGCGCTGCAGAACCGCGTGGTGCATATTGCGGAGCATTTCACGATGTTTGGGGCGGCGCTGTTCTACTGGTGGCCGCTCCTCAGCCCGTCGAAGGAATTCCCGCCCGCCAGCCATGCCCTCCAGATGCTCTACCTCGTGGCGGTGATCATCGGGATGACCCCGGTCTTCGCCTACATCATGTTTTCAACCGACGTGCTCTACCCGACCTATGAATACGCCCCGCGGATCACGAGCCTCAGCGCCGCCAGCGACCAGCTCCTGGCCGGGGCCATGATGAAGCTCATCGGCATGGCCGTGGCCATGATCGCCTTTGGCCACAGTTTTTACCGCTGGTATCAGGTCGGAGAGCAGCGGGGCGAAAATAATTAGGGGCGGATCTGCGTCCGCCCCGCCTAGCAGCCAGACCCACCCAGCTCAGGCTCCCGCCGGCGCAAACAGGTCTTCCACGGAATCACTCTCGGCGTTGATATCGGCAAACAGCCAGGTGGACAGGTACCGTTCGCTGCTCGAGGCGATGATGGCCACGATCTGCTTGCCCTTGTTTTCCGGCTGCTTCGCCAGCTGGATGGCGGCCCAGATGGCAGCCCCCGAGGAGATGCCAACCGGGATACCATCAAGTTGGTTGACCTGCTTGGAGATCGGGCCGGAGTCCAGTTCCTTCACCCGGATGATCTCGTCGTAAATCTTGGTGTTGAGCACCCCGGGCACAAAACCGGCCCCGATCCCCTGCAGCTTGTGCGGGCCGGGCGAACCACCCGAAAGGATCGGGGAGGCATCGGGCTCGACGGCGACGATCCTGATGCCGGGCTTGCGGGCCTTGAGTACCTCGCCGATGCCGGTGATGGTTCCGCCCGTGCCGATGCCGGCCACGAGGATGTCAATCTTGCCGTCCGTATCGCGCCAGATTTCCTCGGCCGTGGTCTTGCGGTGGATCGCCGGATTGGCCGGGTTGGCGAATTGCTGGAGGATGACGCTGTTGGGGATCTTCGCCTGCAGCTCCTCGGCCTTGGCGATGGCGCCCTTCATGCCCTTCGGTCCCTCGGTGAGGACGAGGCGCGCGCCGAGGATCTTGAGCAGCTTGCGCCGCTCGGTGCTCATCGTCTCCGGCATGGTCAGAATCAGTTTGAGCCCCTTGGCCGCGGCGACAAATGCCAGCGCGATGCCGGTGTTGCCGCTGGTCGGCTCGATGAGGACCGTGTCCTTCGTGATCTTGCCCGACTTCAGGGCGTCATCGATCATGGAAAAACCGATGCGGTCCTTGACACTGGAGAGCGGATTGAAGAATTCGAGCTTGAGCAGGATTTCCGCCTGGGCCCCGTGGGCGGCGGCCGTGCGATTGAGGCGCACGAGCGGCGTGTTGCCGATGGTTTCAGTGATGTCGTTGTAGATTTTGGCCATGGTATCAGCGGGGTTGGATGAAGGAATGATGGTTACTTGATTACATTACTCTATTAGTCCGTAAAGCAATCTCCGGGCATGTCCTAAAAACGGTCATTTTTCCGTGCCCCAGCGGCGGTGGATGAACTTCTCCCATGGGGAAAAAAAGATCTTATCGGCCAGCAGCCCGATGAGGACGATGACCAGCATGATGGCAACGACCTGTTCCATCGCGTTTAATTCCCGGCCGTAGTGCAGCAAGTGTCCAAGACCGAAGCCGGTCAGGATGGTGACGTAGATTTCCGCCGCCATCAGCGAACGCCACGCAAAGGCCCAGCCCTGCTTCATGCCACTGACGATGAACGGCAGCGAGGCCGGGAGCATGACGGTTGCCCAGGTGTGCACGCCTTGCGAACCCATCGTGCGGGCGGCCCGGATATAGATCGGGTTCACGTTCCGCACGCCAGTCTCCGTCGCGAGGATGACCGACCACAGCGTGCCCATGACCACCACGAAGAGCATGGCACCCTCAGTCTGACCAAACCAAAGCAGGGCCAGCGGCACCCAGCAGACACTCGGCAGACCCTGCAAGCCCAGGGCCAGCACCCCCAGGGTATCCCGCAGGGCCTGGACTCGTGCCGTCAGGAACCCCAATGGCACGCCGGCCAGCAAGCCGATGAAATAACCCGCCAGCAGGCGCTTCATGGTTACGACGGTGCTGGACCACAGCGACCCATCGAGGGTGATCTCCCAGATATAGCGGAGCACGCTTTCCGGCGAAGGCACCAGCACGGGTGACCAGATGCGCCGGACATACACCCAGTGCCATGCGGCAATGAGCAGCACGAAGAAGATGAAGGCAGTCAGGAAGCGTTTCATCAGATGCCGGCCCCGTGCTCCATGTGTTCCTTGAGGGCCCGGGTGATGCGCGTGGCGTAGCCCGCCACTTCGACGCTGTTGATGTCGCGTGGCCGCGCCAAGGTTACCTTGAATTCCTCGCGAATGCGCCCGGGATGCGGCGAAAACAGCACGACCCGGTCGCCGAGGCTCACCGCTTCACGCACATTGTGCGTGACGAACACGATGGTGACATGCCGCTGGGCCCAAATACGCTGCAAGTCACCGTAAAGCTGCTCGCGCGTCAAAGCGTCCAACGCCGCAAAGGGCTCATCCATCAGCAGCACCCGAGGATTAGGCGCGAGGGCCCGGGCCAACGCCACCCGCTGCTTCATGCCGCCGGACAACTCATGGATGTTGGCGTGCATGAATTTTTCCAATCCCACCAGCCGGAGGTAGTACTCGGCAACCTCGCGCCGCTCGCCATCACTCAATCCAGGCTTGCGCTTGAGCCCGAACATCACGTTGCCGAAGGCATCGAGCCACAGGAACAGCGCCGATTCCTGGAACATCATCATGCGTTCGCGGCTCGGCTCTTTTACCGGCTGGCCGGCGGCCACGACACTGCCCCGACCCGGCAACTCCAGACCGGCAATGATGTTCAGCAGCGTGGATTTCCCGCAGCCACTGGGCCCGACCAGGCAGACGAATTCCCCTTCCGCTACCTGCAAGCTGACGTCGGCGAGCGCCTGCACGCGCCCCCGCGAGGTCTCGAACCATTTGGAGACCTGCTCGATCGCCAGCCGCGCGGGAGGCAGGGCGGTAAGTTCTTGTGCAACGGTCATGGCTCGAGTGAGAAAAGGCGATCAAGGGGAATGGCGTTGCGCAAGAAACCTGCTCCCTGGGCATCGGCCACCAACTCAGCCCAACGCGCCGGCGCGACGCGCTCAGTGAAGACCAGCCGCCGCCATGCGCCAGCCACCAGGGCAGCGGGTATTTCCCGTCTGGCCTCGGCACTGAGACCCTGCCGGACGAGCGCCCGCGCCTGATCCGGCTCGGCGTTCAACCAAGCGGTGAGCTCGATATGCGCCGCACGGAACTTCTCCGTCAGTTCGCGCTGGGCGCGCAGAAATTTTACGCTGGTCACGAGCACGGTGGTGACTGCCTCCGTCTGCTCCAGAAAGATCTGGCCGCCCGCCTCCTGCACCAAGCGGGAGACCCAGGGTTCCACGGTCCACACGGCATCCAGCTTGCCCTGCTGAAAAAGTGACAATTGATCGGCGTTCGCCGTCGGCACGACCCAGACATCGCCGCCCGTCAGGGTAATGTTGAAATGCTGTTTTTTCAGCCAGGCCCGGGCGGCCACGTCCTGGGTGTTGCCCAGCTGGGGTGTCCCCACTTTCCGCCCGCGAAAGTCAGCCGGCCGGGCGATCCGACCATCTCCCGGCACCACCAACGCGGCGCCACCCTCGGCCGCGCCGGACAGCACGCGGATTTCGTCCCCACGCGAACGAATATATGCGTTGAGCGCCGGATTCGGCCCAACATAAGTGAGGTCGATCGATCCGGCAAAAATCGCCTCCATGGCGCTCGGACCGGCATTAAACGGATACCACTCGATGGTGACATCCGGGCCCAGCCGTTGCTCAAACCAACCATGCCGCTCGCGTGTCGTCTGGCTGCCCACAATCGCCTGCGCATGGGTGATATTGGGGAAATAGCCCACTCGCACGGTGATTTTTTCCGCCCGCAGCGCGGTGCTGCCGATCACCAGAAACGCCAATAGCAGCAGCCCGTGGAATCGGGATCTCATATGGCGTAGTCCCCCAGAAGTTGGTGTATGACCCCCTCCGTGGGACTGCCACGGAAGACCCGGCTTCGCCCCGGCTTGCCCTTACTTCGTCCTGTAGCCGGCAATTCGACTGTCGGGCTGAACGGCAGCGGCCGACCACTGCTGACCATCTTGCGGGTGGTGACCTCGACCACGTCAGCTAAAGTGTAGCGATCAAGAATGGCGGCGATGGCGTTGCGCACATCGAGCATCAGCATGCGCAAGCCACAATGCGCCTCATCCGGGCAATTGCAGGGCTTATATGCCGTCTGACTGACGCAACCGATCGGGGCGAGCGGGCCATCAATGAGCCGGACGATCTGGCCGATGGCGATTTGGGCCGCGGGCTTGGCGAGGCGGTAGCCACCGTGCTTGCCACGCACGCTCGCGACGAACCCGGCCTCGCGCAGCTGCTGCATGACCTGCTCAAGGAACTTCACGGGCAGGTCCTCGGCCTTGGCTAGCTCGGTCACGCGCAGCAGCGAGCGCCCCACCTTGGTGGCTATGCCAAGGTTGATCATGGAGCGGAGGGCGTATTCGCCGCGTTTGGAGAGCTTCATTTTTAGACGACCGACTTAATCTACATTAATTTAGTCTGAATTAGAGCAAGCTCTAATTGAGGAATTTGTAATATATTTCCAGAGCACCCCAACTACTGTCGGTCGGAGATAAAGTCTGACCTACAACTTTAAGCGCAACCCGTCGTAGGCTAACTGCACCCCGGTAGGCAGCTTGGCGCTCCATTCTTCATGCCTTATGCGGTGTGTCAGGTGGGTTAGGTACGAGATAGGAGCCCCGATTGTGGCGGCGGCGGCACAGGCTTCGGTGATACTCATATGCGTCGGGTGCGGTTCCACCCGCAAGCCATCCAGCACCACCACATTCGCCCCCTGAGCCAGGGCGACAGCTTCCGGGGGCACTTCCTTGCAATCGTTGTAATACACGAATTTTTTGCCCGATGACCGCTCTTCAAAGATCAACCCCAGGGTGGTGAGCCCGCCGTGCGGCAGGGGCGTGGAGCGGATTGTCCCTTGGGGCAGTTCCAGCACCGGGGGCATGGACAACAATTTGAAGGCGGCATAGCCCATGGAGATCGGCTTGTCGGCGATGGCGTAGGGAAAGATCGCGCGGGTGCGGCGCATGCCTTCTTCCGTGCTGTAGACCGTCAGTGCGGTCCCACCCAGCAAATCGCAAAACCGGCGCAGGTCATCCATCCCGTTGATGTGATCGGCATGGCCGTGGGTCAAAATGAAGAAATCCATCTGCCGGATGTTCTCGCGCAGGCACTGGAGCCGAAACTCGGGTGCGGCGTCCACTTGGATATGCAGCCCGTCCATGACGACGTGGATGCAGGATCGGGTGCGCTTGTTGCGCGGATCAGCCGAGGTGCAAACCGGACAATCGCACGCAATCATGGGGACGCCCTGCGAGGTGCCGGTGCCGAGAAAGATGACTTCCATGGTTAAGCAACCACGCAACACCCTCCTTCGCTCTCTGGCAAGAGCTTCGGAGGGCAGGCGCAGAACCCAGGGAAGTGATGACGAAAGCCGGGGCGGCAGTTTTAAAGGTGTGCACTCAAAGCCAACACACCCCGGCGCGGTGCGCCACCCGTTCGGCCGAGCTCACGGCCGAGGCCCTCTCCAGAGGGGACCCAATCATTTGTTGGTGCTGCCCTGAATCCCCTCAGGAGAGGGGTGCCCGGCAGGGCGGGGTGTGTCGGGCTGCAACAAATCAGCCATCTGTCCTTCAGCGAATTCGCCGCCAGCGCATCGCACTCAAGATCACCAACGCACCCGCAAACCACAGTGAAGGCGCTCCGCCACCGCCACCACCACCACTGGAGCTCGGCGGAGGTGTCGGCGCAGGCGCCGGCGGTGGGGGTGCCGGTGCAGGCGGCGGCGTGGCGGTGCTATCCAGTGAGATCACCGTGACCGAGTAAGGGGCAAATGTAGCCGAGAAGCTCGAGCCGGAGACGGCCATCGTGGTGGTGGCGATATCGGCTGATCCCGTGCCAGTCCGGGCCGCGTCGTCCTGCGGTTTGCCATAGGAATGGACATAGGCCGCCGCGGGAGGAGTGTAGCCGGTCAGGGTAATGCCCGCATTGAGCGAAGTGACCGGATCCTTGTTGATCACCAGCAGGTTCAACGGCCCTTCGATGCTTTTGACCGCAAACACGGTGAGCAGGCTGTTGTTGCTGGTCGCCGACACCACGGTGTCGAGCTTACGGGCAAACTTCGCCAGCAGCTTCATGGCGTAGTAGGTGGGAAAACCCTCGTAAGAGGTCGCAGGCCCGCCGGTGGCCTGGGACGAGAGGATGCCGTAGTCGCCGTAATTGCGCCAGCCGTAGAGCGAGGCGCTATTGTTGTTGGTGAAATCCGTGCTGTTGCGCAGGTCCCACCACATCAGGGAGTTTATTTCCGTCTGCAGGAGGTGGCCGACACTGTCGGCATAAAACAACCCGTTGACCAGACTGGTGGTCTGCTTGCCCGGCTTGGCGTACACGGAGTTGTTCTCTGTGACCAGAATCTCGACCTTGGCCCCCTCGGTGGCTCCGAGATAGTCGGTGAGTTGCTGGCGCAAGTTGGCCGCGTCGTCCGGCCAGGTCTTGGCTTTTTGCAGCAGGCTTGCGTCGCTCTCGGGATTGCCCGGTTGATCCGCCGCCGGGGCCTGCTCGTAACGATGATAGATGAGGAAATCCGGCGTGACCCCGAGCACCTTCAGCCGGGCCAGCATGACAGGGGTCCAATTTTTGTAGGACGCATTCTCCCGGGTGGTGACCGCCACGACGCCAATCTTGATCGTCGGGTCCACCGCTTTCATCTTGGCCATATATACCTGCGCCCGGTTCGCATAGGTGGTCGGGTCGTTTTTCACCGCCTGCTCGTCGCTCTCCCAGGTGCCGTAATTTTCGTTGCCGATCTCCCAGTATTGGATGCCGTACGCGGCGGACCGGCCGACGCGCAGGAAATTCATGCCGTCGTTCGAAGCCAGCGGCGAAGCGCCCCGGAGATTGGCCCAAACCCCCGCCGTCTGCCAGTTGTAGCCCTTGGCATCGGTGCCAATATTGACCGTGCTGCTCGCGGCGGCATTGGCGTAGGCCACCCAGGCCGCCGCTTCCTCGGGTGTGCCGGTGCCGTAGTTCACCGTGACAATGGCCTGCGCGCTAAGCCCGGTGATGAGTGCCATGCCGGAGTTGAACCCCGAGGCCCAGGTCCAGGTGTTGGCGAGCGTCGTATTGGTGCGCCAATGATACTCGTCCGAGAGTGAACCGCCCGGCAGGCGGATCGCCCGGACATCTGCCGCCTTCAGCAGTGAGATGGTCTGGGCGCTGCTGGTCTGCCCATCCCACATGACGGCATTTAGGCCGAAGACCCGCTCATCCACCTTACGCACCACCTTGGCAGCATCCACGGCGAGGGTGGTGCTTTGGGCTATGCCGCTGATCGGCAGGGTGAGAAACAGGCAGATAATGCGGCCAGGGCTGACGATGAAATTTTTCACGGAGGTACGCAGCGGTGCGATATCGCCAATAATACCACAGTTCGCTCATTCGGCCATGAGTTGTGTCGTTGGCGACTTGAGATGGGTTACCGCCGGGAAAAGCGCCGGCCAAAAAAAGGCGCGCCCCGAAGAGCGCGCCTTGAAGTGTTCAGCGGACTTGCCGCGCCGTAGTCCCGCGGGGCGGGACGAAGGCGTTTTAGTAGTCCATGCCGCCCATGCCGCCGCCGTGGCCGCCACCGCCACCAGCCGGAGGAGAGGA
>JBAXWQ010000020.1:0-21585 GCA_037128315.1 Opitutia bacterium
GTGGGCGGTGCATCGCGTGTGGCCGGAGCAAAGAGCCGAATCGCCGTAGCCACAGGCCGCCGTGCCTGTGGAATTCTCGGCGGCATGCGCGGCAAAACCCGACAGGCAGAGACGCCTGTCGCTACAGTACAAACCCTTTTTGCGAACACGCCTACCGTGGCCGCACGCCATGCCCGGCCATGATGTGCGCCACCGAAATATTTCCACCGTCGAGCGCGTAACCGCCCTCGAACGGATTCTCCGCCATAAACAGCGGCGTATCCAGGTCGGCGAACTGAAACCCGCCCTGCCCGGCCGCAAAGCAGGCCGAGGTCGTCATCGCGAGGATCGACTCAACGTTGCCGCCGATCATCAGGCCGAGGCCGGCGGGGCGCGCGGCGGCAACGATATCCAGTGCCGTAGCGACTCCCGCCTTCATCAATTTGATGTTCACCACCTGGGCTGCCTGAGCCTGCACAATCCGATGGACATCGTCCGCGGAACACACGCTTTCGTCCGCGGCCACGAGCCAGCCGCTTTCCTCCCGGAGCGCGCACATCCCGGCCAGATCGTCCTTCGCCAGCCATTGCTCGAGCAACGCCGGGGTCACTCCCATTTTCCTAATACCCTGGACCAGGGTGCGCGCGGCGGCGCGGGAAACCCCGGCATTTCCGTCGAGGATCAGGGGCGCAGCCGGTACCGCCTCGTGAATGGCTGCGAGTCGGGCGAGATCATAGTCAGGTCCGCCGGGTCCGCCGACCTTCACCTTGATCACACGGATCCGGCGGTCCCGGATGGCGCGGGCCGCATCGGCCGCCTCAGCCGGTGTGCCGGTGGTCACGGTCATGTCGGTTTCGAGGGTCGTGCCGGCGCCGCCAAAAAACCTCCAGAGCGGCACGCCGTCGCGCCGGGTGAGGGCGTCGAGCAGAGCCATCTCGAAGGCACATTGCGCCGAGCCGCAGTCCGCCCCGCCGCGGTTACGAAACTCCTCCGCCAGCGCCCGCCATTCATCGGTGCTGCGACCGACGAGCCAGCCGCGGGCGGCCGCGAGCGCCGCGAGCGCCTGGGCCTGGGTTTCACCGTTGTAGGGTGGCAGCGGCGCCGCCTCGCCGTAACCAATCGTGCCATCGTCGAGCTCCAAGGTGACCAGGACATTGTTTGCCATGGCCTGTGCCCCGCCGGAAATCCCGAACGGGGTGTGCAACGGAATGTCGAGCGGCTGGCAGTCAAAGCGGCGGATATGGCTGGGGACGGACATGGGGTGACGAATTATCATGAAACTAGAAATCAGGCGTCCGACCCTAGAGCAGTTTAAATTGTTCGATAGCCGAAGAAATATCGTAGCTGCGAGCGCCAGCGAGCAGATAGTTGTCCACTCGCTGGCGCTCGCGGCTACACGGTTGATGGAACGGTCGCGAGCAGGAGGGACCCGATTCCTTTAGCCACAAAAAGGCGCGAATATAATCTGACCTGCTGACGCGGATGTGTCCGTGCGCCTATAGGCGCGCTGCACATTCAATCGAAGCGGTACACCCCTTGGTGCCTCTTTGTGGCCAGTCCATTCCGGTGCTTGGGATCTGACGCTCAAGATCAGTTCAAAATGGTTAATCTCCGAAAAGTGAACGTAGCTGCGAGCGCCAGCGAGCAGATGGCCCGTCCACTCGCTGGCGCTCGCGGCTACACGGTTAATGAAACCGCTCTAATAAAGCCTTATCGGCTCCCGCCCAGTTGCTGCAGGAGGGTGCGCGCCGGAGCGTGGGCCGGGTTGATGGCCAGCGACCGCCGGGCGGCGGCAGCGGCAGCGGCGGTGCGACCATGTTGGGCGAGGACCGTGGCGGCGGCATAAGGAATGTCGGCATCGGCCGGGGCGGCCTTCTCCGCCGCGGCCAGAGCGGCGAGCCCTTCGTCGGCCCGCCCCGCTTGATTGAGCAGCAGGCCGAGATTGTACCACGCACGGCCCTGCCCCGGATTGCGGCGCACGGACTCGCGCAGCATCGCTTCGGTTTTCGCGGTGTCACCGGCTTCCGCCCAAGCCAAAGCCGCATAGTAAGGTGACGTACCGTCGGTCGGCGCCAGCTTCGCCGCCCGCTCAAACTGCTCCGCCGCCTCGCGGCTGCGGCCCGTGGTGTTCAACATGAAGCCGAGCGCCTCGGGCAGCGGGGCGGACAACGGATCGTCGGCGATCGCCCGCTGCAAATCGGCGATGCCTTCCTCCCGCTGGCTGCGGTTGAACCGGTCCTGGCCGCGGCGCAGCCGGGAAATCGGGCTCTCAATCAAAACCTGAAAATAATCGTCCAGCTCGTGCCGCTCCGCGGAATCCGCCGCGAGTTCAGGCGAAAGGGCGAGGAGCGCATCGAGCCGGACCGCCCGGATGGGATCACGTCGGGCCTCCTGCAGGAGCGGGCGCGAGGGGGCGTGGACGGACAGGGCCCGGATAGCCGCGTCCCGCACCAGCGGATCCGCCGCCGTGCGCAGGCCCTGGGCGGTCGCCGCCACCAGATCACTGCCCGGCGCGAGTTGGTCCGCCAGGCCGAGCAACGAGGCGCGCCAGCCGGGCGTCTTCTCGTCGCCAATCAGACGCAGCAACTCCGGCACCACGGCCGCGTCCCCTGCATACGCGCGCGCCACCGCGCGGGTGCGCGCGCGGCGCGGCGCGGCGAGGCCGCTGGCGCCGTACCATTTCTCCCAAGCGGCAACGTTCCACGCTACCGTCTGGTCGGCATGACACTTGGAACACGCATCGGGGATGCCGAGCTCCTGGTTGAGCAAGGGATCCGGAATGATGAACCCATGGTCGCGCCGCGGATCGCGCTGCATGTAGGTGGTCTCGGCCATATGGCATTCCACGCACCGGTTGCCCTTGCTGTCCGCTTGATGAAAACTGTGGGCGAGCGGATCGATCACCGGCGCCTTGCGGGCATTGCCCGCCATATGGCATTGCATGCACAGCGCGTTGTCGGTGATGGACAGCTTGAGCTTGCCGGTGTGGGCGTTGTGGCAGTCGAGGCACGTGACGCCGGCCGCCGCCATCTTGCTGTGCCGGAAGGAGCCCCACTCAAAGTCCTCGTCGAGGATCTGCCCGTCGGCGCGGTAGATGCGCGGGTCGGTCATCAATTGCAGGCGAAAGTGATCCTCGAACACCGCGCCCGGCGGTGCCGAAGCGGTCAGGTCCTCGGCGCGGGCATGGCAGGCGGCGCACGTCTGGATCATGCGGGCCGGATCCCGGGAAATATTGGGCACGCCGGCCATCGCCTTCCCGCCGGGCTCGTGGCCGGTCATCGGCCCGTGGCATTGCACGCAGCCGATGCCCTGCTCGACCCAGGTTGAGCGATAGCGGTCCTGCGCCTCGTCATAGCCCTTGTGATAAACCGTCATGTGGCAGCGCGCGCACATGGAATTCCAGTTCATCGACTGGCCCATCCAGTGACCCCACTCGCCGGGATTGCGCTCCTCCATCCCAAACGTGCTAAACCACTCCTGCTTGGCCGGATCCCAGGCGACCTCGGTGGTTTGGAACGTGCCGGGCTTGGTCTCGATCAGGAAGGGCCGCAGCGTCGCGTGCCCGATGACCATGCTCGGGCGATGGATGAACACGTCGCCGTTGTGGCGTCGCTCCTCGATTTTTGGCAGCGGGTGCTGGTCGAGGGTGAAGCGATAGTCGGACGCAAACGTCTTCGCCGTGTCGCCCCTGAACGACGCCTCTGGAAAGGTGCTCCGGATGGTGCGGTTGGCCAGCTGGTGATTGGATCCCCGCCAGGCCGTCCCCGCTTCCTTATGGCATGAGATGCAATATTCCGAGCTGAGCCGGTTCACGCGGATGCCCGCCGCCCAGGCCGGCGCCGCGACCGGTGGACCGTGGCGCAGACGCGGCCACAGCAACCCCGCCAGTACGCCCAAGCTGATCAGGACCGCGCCCGTCCACCACCAACGTCGTGCGCCCCGGCGGGCCGGAGGCGGGACGGAGCGCCGAGGTGGGTGTTTCATGGAGCAGAGTTAAGTGGGGCAAGTCATCCGCGGAGACAAACCGAGAGTTTTCCGAGTGCCGTCTCTCGGGGCAAGTCCTGAGGTCGGGGATATTGAGTGCGCCGGGTTATTGGATCCACCGGGAAAAAATCGTAAAACCGGACCGGATGGCCCAAGGACGACGATGGGCCACCCCGCTGATCGCTCAGGCCCCCCACTATTGGCGTGCGCTCACTCCCCTTCTTGCGCTAAACCCTTCCGCGTCGCCTATGAACTCATCCCTTGGGAAAATCACGCTGGTCGCCCTTGCTTCGTTCTGCCTTTGGCCCGTTTTCATGCTGGGGGCCGAACAGCGCACGTATACTGCCGGTCGCTTCAAGCTCTCGATTGATGGCATCGCCTACAATAGTGTCCGCTCCTGGGAAGGGGCCGGGGTCATCGGCGATGTCGCCGTGGAAAATGCCACGGTGGGTGGGCTCTCGAAAAAGCATATATCAAGCATTCATTACGCGCCGCTCATCATTGAATTCAACTATGAGGACTCCGCCGCTTTTTTCACGCTGATCAATGACTTGCTAACAAATAAGTCATCGTCGCATGCCGTGAGCATCACGGAGCTCGACTTCAATTATAAGGCGAGCGGGCCCTCCCTGGAAATATTGAATGCAGCCTTACTTGAGGTGGACTTCAGTAAATTTGACGGCAGCTCTAAAGATCCCGTCCGCTTCACCCTTGTCTTCCAGCCCGGTCAGGTCCAGGCGGGAACCCCGAACGCCGGCCAGCCGCCGCCCAAGACCGGCGCGAGGGCCGCCCTCGCTTCCAATTTCAAATTCGAGCTAGGTGCGCTGCCCTGTAACCGCGTCGCGACCGTGTCGGCGTTTACGGCCAAGCGCGGGACCAAAATGGACAACGTCGAATTCTCCAATCTGGTCCTCACGATTTCCAAGGCGGACTACGCGGCTTGGCAGTCTTGGTCCGACAGCTTCCTGGTGAAGGGAAAGAATGAAGATGGTGATGAAAAGTCAGCTACCCTCACTTTTCTGGGCCCAGACATGAAGGCTGTCCTCCAGACGGTGCAGTTCTCCCATGTCGGGCTGGTGCGCCTATCCGCTGCGGCCAGCGAAGTCGGGAACGAAAGAATCAGCCGCTTTGAAGCGGAGCTCTATTGCGAAGGGGCGATGATTATGACCTCCGGCACTTCCGCGGCCGGTACCGAGACACCTAAACCCCCGGCCGCCACCACACCGGAGACGACCCCCGCGGGTGATAAGCCGGCCGATCCGACTCCTGTCCCTGAACCCGCAAAGACCGAGCCGGCGGCAACCCCGCCCGATGCGGCGACCACGGGTGCCAAGGCAACCGAGGGGGAACCCCCGAAGCCGACACCGACCGCTCCCGTCAAGGAAGGCGCAACCCCGCCACCAGCCATCGCCGGCACCACCAGTCCGGCCTATGTGCCCACCGCCGGCGATCCCACCGACCAGGCGGTCCGCGATCCCCGTGACTTTCTGCGCATCGAGGGCCTGGTCCGCAAATCCTATGAGTCGGGCGATTGGGAATCCACCTCGGAGGAGACCGCGGGCTATGTGTCCAAGCGGCCGATCGATGAGATCCTGAAAAGCTATGAGGAAGCCCTCAAAAAGGCCGGCTGGGAGGAGTTGCGGAAGAGCGACAGCGGCAACACGAAAGATCTCACGCGCTACTATCACCTCCAATACGCCAAGACGGTCCAGAGCGCCGATTTTCGGCTTTATCAGAACAAGTCGGGCGGCACCGATATTACCGTGCAGATCGAGACCAAGCGCGTTGGCATCCTCTCCGCCATCGCCAAGGCGCTGCAGGGAGTGGGCGCCGAAGCCGTCGCCGAAAGCTCGCCCAACGACCAGGGCGCCCGGGATCCGGCGGATTTTCCCCGCATCGCCCGGTCCGTCCGGAAATCCTTCGAGTCTTCCGGCACCGCCAAGGCCCCCGAGGAAACGGTAGTCTACCGGGCCAAGGCCACCATGTTGCAGGCGGAGGGATTCTTTGTGAACCAGCTCAACAAGAGTGACTGGGAGCAGAGCGTCCGACGCGAGAAGGGCGATCCCCTCGGCGGCACCCATGAGATCAGTATGAACTTTGCCAAGGGCCGACGCTCCGTGCGGATTTTCCTCAAGGAAATCGAGCCCGGAATCACCGAGATCAACGCCCAGTTGAGCACGGCCGCGGCACCCTGACGAGGCGCTCAGCCCCAGTGGCTGCCGCCGAATTTCTGGACGGCCTGATAAACGGCGTTGCGGATGAAGGAGCTGGCCCCGCACAGCTCCATGGCCTCGCGGAGGACTGCGTCGGCCTGCTCCCGGGTGTAGGGGGTGCCATCCGGGAGCGTGCCCCGGCGCGAGTAGAGATAATCATGGATCACAGACGGCCAGGCGATGATGGGATCCTCCGGATCGAGAATTTCCCAGGCCGCGCGCGGAATACTGGCGAAGTCGGTTTCAAACGCCTTGGGCACCGTGATGGTTTTTCCCAGCTTGTGGGACACGTAGGAAAAGCTCCGGGTGACGGCATAGAGCTGCTTGTCGCCGCCCTTGGCGGTGATCTCGGCGGCGGAATAGGAACGCAAAAACAACTTGCTGGTGAATTGGCTCATGGGACGAACGATTTGAGGTTCAACGATCCAGCCGCCTGCGGTTTCGCTGGGCGACTCCCGGAGGCTCGGCCATACACGGCGCGGCGTCAATATTCCGCTGGGCGGTGCCGCGGCCCGGACCATTCGCTCGGGCCGGAATCAGGCTTCCGGTTTCCCCGGCTTCAGCCCTAGGCTGGGACCATGCCCACCTGCCGCATGGCCGACCCGACCGATGCTCCGCGACTCGCGGAACTGTCCGAGCGCACTTTCCGTGACGCCTTCGCGGCGTTCAACACGGCCGAGAACATGAACCTGCACTGCGCCGCGTTCTACGGGACCGAAATCCAACGGAAAGAAATTCTGGAAGCCTCCACCGCAACCGTGATCTGCGAACACGAGGGTGAGTTCATCGGCTACCTCCGCCTGCGTCGGGTCGCCTCGCCCTGCCCTCTCCCTTGCACCAATCCTATCGAGCTCCAGCGCCTCTACGTCGACCGGCCCTGGCACGGGCAGGGCATCGCGCACCAGCTGATGGCGGAGGCTCTCCGCCTGGCCAAAATCGCCGGGGCGGACAAAATTTGGCTGGGCGTCTGGGCCCACAATCCCCGGGCGCTGGCCTTTTATGGAAAATGCGGCTTCACCGCCATCGGCGAACACGTCTTCCCCGTGGGCCACGACCCGCAGCGCGACCTCATCATGGCCCGGCCGGTCGAAGGCTGAGCGCCGGCTAAATCGGACTGCAGCCTGGGCGTCAGATCCCAAGCACCGGAATGGATGGCCACAAAGAGGCACCAAGAAGTGTGCGGCTTCGATTGCATGTGCAGCGCGCCTATAGGCGCACGGACACATCCACGCCAGCAGGACGGGCCCTTATCGCGCCTTTTTGTGGCAATAAATGAATTGGATCCCTCCTGTTCGCGACCTTCGCTCCTTCGCGTGAGACGGGTTGCTGATCCGATCAGTCGCACGCGAAGTCGCAAACGGCGCGAAGCCGGCTCGGGACTCAGCGGGCCAGGTACCCGCCATCCACGACCAGGTCGCTGCCGGTCATGAACGACGCATCGTCGCTCGCCAGGAAGGCCACCGCCGCCCCCACCTCCGGCGGGCGACCCTGCCGACCCAGCAGGTGCATGGCCGCCGCCCGGCGGTCCTCCGCCACGACGTCCAGTCCCAGCTTTTTGCACGAGTCGGTGAAGGCCGAGGTGTAGATATAACCCGGACAAATCGTGTTCACGCGTATGTTGTCGCCGGCGAAATCCTGGGCCCAGCACTTGGTCAGCCCGCGCAGGGCGAACTTGGTGGCGTTGTAGGTGGCAAAGTTGGCCTGGCCGACAAACCCGCTCACCGAGGAGAAGTTGATCACGCTGCCCCCGCCGGCCGCCTTCATCTGGGGCACAATGTGCTGCGTCACCAGCGAGGTGCCGATGACGTTCACCGCCAAAATGTCATTCCACTCGGCGGGAGTCGCCTCGACGCTCCGGAAGATGAACCGGGCGGCGCAGTTCACGAGGATGGTGACCGGACCGAGCCGGTCTTGCACGGCCGAACAGGCGTGCTTCACCGTCGCCCCCTGGGCGATGTCCACCGTCTGGTGAAACACTCCCAGCACGCCAAGTTTGTTTTCCGTGTCGGGCTTCAGGTCGAACGAGGCTACGCGGCAGCCTTCCTCAACCAGGCGCACGATCGAGGCGTAGCCGAGGTCCCCGAGGCCGCCCGTCACTAGCGCGATCTTTCCCTTGAGGCCTCTCATGGCAGAATGGCCACGGCCCGGATCGGGGACCCATCACGGCCTTGGAAGTTAAGGGGAAACCCGGCAAACGTGAAACGCTCCGGCAGCTGGCTAAGGTTCGTGAGGCCCTCGACGACGACGACCTCCGCGGCCGCCGCCAGTAAAATGTGGTGGACCTCATACCAGTCGCGGCTGGGTGTCGGTGTGTCCATGCCCAGCATCCGGATTTTCCGGGAGACCAGGTAGCGCGCGGCGTCCTGCGTCAGGCTGGGAAAATCACTGAAGTAGTTGGCCTGGCCAAACTGGCGGTGCCAGCCGGTCTCATAGATCAGACGAACCCCCGGCTGCAGAAGCGGCTCGATTTTCTGGAAATCGGCCGTGGTGATTTCTTCGCGGGCCGCCTTGGGCAGGCGCAACAGGATCGCGTCGCCGTAAAACCACTCGAGCGGCATCTGGTCGATGGTTTTGCCGCCGTCGACAAAGTGGGACATGGCATCGAGGTGCGTCCCCTGATGGGTCGCCATGCACACCTGGGTCATTGCGTACTTGAGCGTCTGCGTCGTGCTGTGCGGCACGATGCTCAGTTTCGGGTCCATCGGGAAATTAGCCTGCCCGTGGACGAGGGGGTGGGACAGATCGACGAATTTCATGGGGTTAGGGGGTGACGGGAAAAAAGCGCTGATTGACGACATTCGCGAGGGCGGCGCCGCCCCGCAGACCCTGGAGGACGGCCTCGGCGCTCCGGCGCTGGAGCTCGGGCACGCTGCCGCCACTGTACCAGGCCGTGTGCGAGGTCAGCAGGACATTGGGGGCCTGGCGAATGGGATGGTCCGCCGGCAGCGGCTCCGTTTCGAAGACATCCAGCCCGGCCCCGCCAAGCGTGCGCTGGGTCAGCGCCTCCGCCAGGGCACTCGTGTCGATCAGCCCGCCCCGCGCCGTGTTCACGATGATCGCATCCTTGCGCATGGTGGCGAGTGAGGCCCGGTTGAGAAAATGCTTGGTCTGGTCAACCAGCGGCAGGTGCAGGGACAGGATGCCCGCCTCGCGCAGCAATTCCGCCGCCTCGAGCCGGCGCACTCCGGCGGCAGCGAAGGTGGCGGCGTCCACGTAAGGATCATAAGCGCCTAATTGGAAACCGAAGACCTTGGCGCGCGCCAGCACGGCGCGGGCGATGCGGCCGAAGCCGGCGGTGGCGAAAAGCGTATCACGAAACGCCCCGAACGGGGCCGGCGGCGTGATCTTCCACGTGCCTTGCCGGACAACGGCGTCCGTCTGCGGAATCTGCCGGCCCAGGCTCAGCGCCAGGGCGAGGGCGTGATCGGCCACTTCATCGATGCAGTAATCCGGCACGTTGCAGACCGGGATCCGCCGCTCCCCCGCCGCCTGCAGGTCGACGCTGTCCACGCCGATGCCGTAACGCACGATGACCTTGCAGCGTTCGAGCGCAGTGATGAGCCCGCGGTCGATCACCGCCCACTGCACAAGCAGGGCGTCGGCATCGCGACACCAAGGGATCAAATCCGCCGGCTGCTTGCACTGGGCGACGACCAGTTCATGCCCCGCCGCGGCGAAAAGGGCGCGCTCCTGCTCGATCGAAGGGAAGCCGTGGTCGGTGATGACGATTTTCATGGTTAAGAGGTTCAGGGCACGAACACGGCCTTCAGGTCGCGGTCGCCCGGCTGGAGCATGCGGTGGAACGCCGGCACCGCCCGCACCAAGGGAACGGCTTCCGTCCACGACAGCACGTCGACCCGGCCCGTGCGCATCAGCTCCAGAGCCTCGGCCAGTTCCTCGATCTTGGCGGCGTAGGTGCCGAGGATCTGCTTCTCCGGCAGCGTCACGCCGTAGGATTCAAATTCCATGGCGTTGCCATGCAGGCCGATCCAAACGGCAGCGCCGCCGGGCCGCAGGGCCTCGAGCGAAAGCCGCTTGGTGACCGCCGAGCCCGCGGCATCCACCACCAGGTCAACCCCCTCCCCGTCGGTCCAGGCCAGCGCAGCGGCCGCCACGTCCTCGGTCTTCGAGCAAACCACCTGCGTCGCGCCGAGCTGGCGTGCGATCGCCAGGCGACCCGCGGACAAGTCGCAAACCATGGTGCGAGCCCCGCGCATCACCTGCAGCGCCTGCTGGCACATGAGGCCGATTGGCCCCGCGCCGATGACGAGCGCCGATTGGACCGGCCGGTGGCGCGTGAGGTTGACGACATGCACTCCGTTCGCCAGCGGCTCGGCTAGGCAGGCCGCCTGCGCCGGCAATTCGTCCGGCCAGGGAATCAGCCCCGAGACCGGGACGCGCACGAACTCCGCGAAGGCCCCGGGCCGATGCATGCCAAATACCTGCCGATCCTTGCAAAGATGCGTGTCCCCCCGCACACAACGCACGCAGCGGCCGCAGGAGATCACGGAGTTGCTGACGAAGCGCCGGCCCACGAGCCCGCGATCGCCCCCCGGTCCGACGGACTCGACCTGGCCGCAAAACTCGTGGCCCATGATGAGCGGCGGGGGCCGGCGCGGGCTGTGGTTCTTGAAGGACTCCAGCTCGCTGCCGCAAAGCCCGCAGGCGGCCACGCGCAGCAGCACCTCACCGGCCGCCGCCTCCGGACAGGGTTCGTCCTGGATCTCCAATTGATCAAAGGCCGGGTAGTGGAGTACTTTCATGCCGGGGCTTTACGGAGGGATCAGGCGTGGGCGGGGCGGTTGCTGACTGATTACTGGGGACGGACGATCAGATTATCAAATAACATTGGCGACAACACTATTGGTGCCCTTCCCCGAACGTTGATGCCGGCCCATGCCTTCGCCTGAGTCCAGGCCGTGATTCGATCCGCTGCACGCGAAGCCGGCATGAACTGGAGCCGGAAGGGGAATGTTTCATCCGCTCGCTGGCGCTCGCAGCTACATGCAGTTTTTCAGCGATTGGGCTATTTGAACTGATCTCGTGCCACCGATCCCAAGCACCGGAATGGATGGCCACAAAGAGGCCCCAAGGGTGGTGCGGCTCCGATTGTATGTGCAGCGCGCCTATAGGCGCACGGACATGTCCACACCAGCAGGACGAATTATTTTCGCGTCTTTTTGTGGCAAAAAATGAATCGGATCCCTCCTGTTCGCGCCTTCGCTGCTTCGCGTGAGCTTTGGCTGAGATCCGATCCAACCCCTGAACGCGCCATTCCACTCACGCCTGACGTCGGGGCAGACCGCGCTGGGCCATGAACTCGGCCGCCCTCAGCGCGGAGGCGACGGCGTCGATCCGCTGTATTCTTCCCTGGCCCACCACGTGGATTCCGGTTTCGGTCACTACAAAATCCATGGGGATGTCGTGCGGTTGCGGGTGAATCGTCGGAATACGTGACAATTCGTGAGCGATGCAGATCTTGAGCGGCGGTGGGGTGAGCACGGCCAGCGTGCGATCGAAGTAGCCGCCGCCATAGCCCAGGCGCCAGCCCTCGTCGCTGAAACCGGCCGCCGGCACGAGCACGGCGTCCGGCCGGAGCACGGGTGTTCCCACGGGCGTCGGAATGCCCAGGGCGCCCGCCTGCATCGTTGCGCCGGGCCACCACTCGCGAAACTCCAGCGGCTGTCTCGGGGCGACGACCGCTGGGAGCACCGCCCGGGATCCGTGGTCCCGCAGTTTCTCGATCAGTGGCCGCAGGTTCACCTCGCCTTGGTAAGGCCAGCAGAAACCCACGACCAAGCCGCGCAGCACCGGAAACCCCGTTTCGAGCCAGAGGTTGATCGTCTCGTCCCACGCGGCGAGTTCCGCAGGTGGGCTGGCCAGACGGCGGGCGAGCAGCGCTGCACGCTGGTCCTTGCGCCATTGCTTCAGGTCAGCGGGGGTTTCCATGGGCGGGATTGGCCATCGCCGAGACGAGTAAACCGAATCGCCGCACGGCGCCAGCATTGTGTCCGGCGCTTTCCGGGCGCCGGTCGACCCAACCCGGTCAAATCACGCCCGAGGCGGCTTCGAGGGCGGCGGAAAAGTCCGGCAGTTTATGGCGCCGGCCATAGGCTTGGAAGCGACGCACGGCCTCCGGCGAGAGCTTGACCGTCTTGCGCAGCTTGCCCGTCGGCTTGCGACCCGCCCCAAGGCGCGCCCCCCCATGGTGAACCACTGCCTGCGTGGCATCGAAATAATCGAGCACATCCTTGCCGGCGGCAAAGCGCGCCTCGAGGTTGGCCGCGGTGGTTCGGGTCTTAGCCAAAAAGTTTTTGGTGGATTGCTTCTTCATTTTTATGGGCGCGGCGGGCGGAGATCAGACGGAAACTATCGCCGCGAGGAGCGTAGATTACCGTCCAATACCTGCCCTCAATCAAACCGATGGCGAGATGCCGCATTTCGCCGGGATATCTTGAGGGGAGAGTAAGCACCGGGCCCGCCCAGAGCGCCGGGGCGGAGGCGAGGCTGAGGCCGTGCTTGGCTTCATTGCTCGCGCTCTTGGCGGGGTCCCAATCAAACTTCAATTTGAATTGATGCGCACTCATTCAAACGCCGCAAGCCCTTTCTCACCGGCAGGTTCATCCCCTCGCCTCCTCGGGGCGGTCAAACGCATGCCGGAAGGCTCCCGGCTTTGGTCCCTCCCCCACAAGCTAGCCGTTTACGGTAAAAACCGTACTAAGCCGGACTCATGCCGTTGAAGGTGGAGCGGGTTGACCCCAACACGCTGGGGTGGGAGCGGACATCCTGAAGCGCGTTGAGGTCAACGCGCTCCACCTTTTTGTGCGTCCCTTTTCGAGTGAAATGCGGTTCAACTGCATGATCCCGGCTAAGGGAGCCCGGCCTGCTGTCCGATAACGCCCTTCACGGCCTGCCCGGTTGGCAGAGGCACGAGGTGTCAATCGTGACATCGGCCTTGGCCCAGACGGCTTGGAATTGGGCTTCGACCTGCCCGGCCTCGTCGGCGTGGCCGGCGAGGGTGAGCGTGCGGGCGAGGCCGAACAGGGCCCAGCCATTGTTGGGATATTGCTGCAAATCCTCCCGGTAAACAGCTTCGGCTTCCGCGAGTTTTCCGCGTTGCAGCAGGGCGGCGCCGAGGGCGTGGCGCACAGGAATCAGCCAGCCGGGCGGCTCATCGTAGTTGAGGGCATCCTGCAGGATCACCGCTTGCCGCAGGGCGGCGAGGCCTTCCGCTGCCTGACCGGCTGGCAGGTCGATCTCGCCTTCGACCATGGGTTCGAGCAAGGCGACAATGCGGGTGGTGGGATTGAGGCTGAAATTGTACGTCGGGCTGACGAGCTTCGCGGCCGCGCGGAACGCGGTCTGCTCCTTGCGGGCCTCCGGCACGTTGCCTTTGGCCGCAAAGGCGATGGCCCGGGCCGCGTGCGCATAGGCCCGCGTGAATTGATATTCCGCGGGGAAATCAACCGGCTCCGCGAGCACCGCATCCCAGCGGCCAAAACGAATCAGGACCTCAAACGGCATCGCCATGAAATAGTCGGCGCTGTCCGGCGCTTGGGCCATGTAGTCCGCCGTCAGGCAGCGGATCGCAGCCCGGACGTGGTCGAGGGCGAGCGCGCTTTCCCCGGTCATCATCGCGGCATAGGCGAGCATGTGTTCGTTATGCGCATTGTAGCCCGGCAAGGCGCTGCCCTTGGGCGGCAGGCCCACGATGCCCTCGTAGCGGTGCTGGGCGGCCACGGCGGCGAGATTGGACTGAATGGCGTCCTGCCAGCGCCCGACCCGGATGTAGATATGCGAGGGCATATGGACATTGTGGGCCAGAATCGGCTGCAGGTGCAGGAGCCGGTCGGCCGCCGGCAGGGCTCGCTCCGGATGGCGGGAAGCCTCCAGGGCGTGGATCGTGAGATGGTTGGCGTACGGGTGATCGACGTCCAGGCGCAGGACGGCCTCGAGTGTCGCCAGGATTTCCTCGGTGCCGGGCTGGGCCTTGCCGTCGAGCGTGAACTGGTCCCAGGGCCGCAGGTCCATCATGGCTTCGGCGAACATCACGCCGACATCGGCATCCTGGGGAAAGCGCTGCCAGACCTGTCGCATGGCCTCCGCATAGGCGGCATCCAGGCCGGAGCGATCTTTGGGCTGGGGATCAGCGTAGCGTTGGGCCAGCGCCGCGATCAGCGCCTGCTCCACCGGACTGGCGTTCGCCGCGAGCCCCCGGGCGAGCTGCAGCTCCGCCCAGGCCGCGGCCGCAGCTTTGTCCGAGACGGCTGGCGCGTTGATGTTGGGGCCGTGGGATAATGCGATCGCCCAGTGGGTCATCGCGCAGTCGGGAGCAAGACGCGCCGCCTCGGTCAGTGACTTGATCGCGGAGCCGTGCGCAAACCCATAGTAGAATGCCATGCCCTGGTCGAAATACTGCTGCGCCAAGGGGGAGCCGTGGGTCACGGGCCGATGGTGTGAGCCCAAGCCGTCGATCAAGGGAAAAGGAAGTTTCGCTGTGCTACTCTCACTAGCGCCGGCCGCGCAACCCAGGCCGTTTAGCGCGACGATCAAACCAACCAGATATCGATTGAACATGCGGGCTTCTGCTAGAGCAGCCTGGTTTCTGGTGCAAGCCGTCTCGCCCACGAGTAGTGGTACCTTTTGCCTTGTCATCGCGAACCCGGCTTCGCCGGGTGTGGCGATCCAGCTAGATAGATCGCTTCCTCGCCCGCTCCGCGGGCTCCTCGCAATGACAAACTGTACCACCACCCGCCCGCGAAGCGACAGAGCCCGACCCATGGCTTGACGCGGAGAGAACGCAAAAGCGGGCCGATTTTTAAATCGATCCAGACGATGCCGATATTGGTTTTTTTCAATTACCCCTCGACGGTGAAAGCGTGTAATCTCGCCCACGAAAGTCTTCTAAAAACACTCCCCCAATGACAACGAACCACTTCCTCTGCGGGATTATTGCTGCATCGATCCTCTCCGGCCCCGCCAGCATGATGGCCGCGGCCAAGACTCAAATCCTCTCCGAACCGACAGAGATTCAGGGGGTGCCCTGCCAAGGCAAAGTTGAATTGGGCGAGAATGGCAGGATCGCGTTCTGCACCTTGTCGCGTGACTACACCGTCGCCGGCTATGCCCTGCCCGCCGGAACCACCGTCCGCTTCAGCGGGAGCAGCCAAGCAGAGTCGTTCGTCCTCGGGAAACAGGCCACCATCGAAGGCTTCATGCTCCCCGCCGGGAGCGAGGTAAGAATCGGCTGGGCCTTCACCTGCACGCTCCGCGAAGACGCTTTGATCCGCGGTGTTCCGCTGCCGGCCGGTTCCACGATCTTCTTTAAGACCCCCAAGGGATGGGAAAGCGAGGTTCCCGACACCTGGCATTGCTGGTTGCCAAAGGACACCATCATTCAAGGACACCTCTGCGGTTCGACTGAAGACGGTTGTGGCATTATCTTCTACCCTAGCGGAAAACTAAGGGCGGCGGGCTTGGCGAAAGATGTAGAGATTGACGGGGTCCCCTGCACCAGCAGCCACAACCCGTTCCGCATGGGGATGCGGGTCCTCTTCTATGGACTGGATGTCCGAGCCTGGTTCTACGAAAGCGGCCGCCTGGCCCAGGGGATGGTGTCCCGCGACTGCAGCATTGCAGGACGAAGTTTCAAGCCGGGTGACATCGTCCGCCTGACCCCGGAAGGGACGCTTGATCCCACCGGCACGACGCTCGGAGCCGCGAGCCGCCGCGCCGATAAGAGGACCCCGCCGCAAAGCCATTAATCAAGCCCCTTAGCCGGAGTGCTGTAGCGTTTACCTTACATGATCTGGGCCCTTTTTATTGGCCCAGACGATTCTTCAAGCGGTTCGAATTAGCAGGACCACGTCAAATTTCAGCCTGTTCTTAAAAATTCGCCTCCCGCCCCCATGGGACGATTTCAGCTCCACTCGGGAAATTGGGTCGTGTTCAGGTCCAACGGCAAGATCGACGCCAGATCGGAATCATCGAGGCTGAAGTCAAAGATGTTCAAGTTTTCAGCGATATGCGCCTTCTGGGAGGAACGAGGGATGGCAACGATCCCCCTTTGGAAATGCCACCTGAGGCACACCTGCGCCACAGACTTGTTGTGCTTCTTGGCGATCGCGACCAGGGCGTCGTTGGCGAAAAGCCCGTGCCGGCCTTCGGCAAAAGGCGACCAACCCTCCATCTGCACGCCGTGTTGCTTCAAATGATCGTACGCACTCCTTTCCTGAAAGAACGCATGGGTTTCAATCTGGTGGACGGCCGGCTTCACCTCGAAATTCGAGATCAAGTCGTTCATCTGCGCGAGATCGGCATTGCTCATGCCGATCGCCTTGATTTTCCCCTGATGATAAAGCTCCTCCATCGCCCGCCAGGAGCCTTTCCAATCCCCGCCGGATGGCCGATGAATCAAGTAGAGGTCCAGATAGTCGACCTTCAACTTATCAATCGACGTTTGAAATCCCCTCTTCGCATTCTCATAGCCCATATCCTTCTTCCACAGTTTTGAAGTAAGGAAGAGTTCTTCGCGCCTGATCCCGCTTTGTTTGATGCCCTCGCCCACTGGCGCCTCATTGTCGTAGATCGTGGCGGTATCAACGAGGCGATAGCCGAGGGCTATGGCGTCAGCCACACACCTCACTCCCAAGTCGCCCCTCAGCGTCATCGTGCCCAATCCAAGGCGCGGCATCTTCACCCCGTTGTTGAGAGTGACCCATGGGACCGATTTTCCGGGTGCGTCCACAGTGGAGGCGGCAAATATCTTTCTGCCACCCATGCCAAAGAAAACGGCGGAGGCCGTGCTGGTCTGCAGGAATTGTCTGCGGTTCATAGCGTCGATGCTGAGCTCCTTGAGCAGAGATTGAAAGGGATAATACTCGGCTTTGCCGTTTCAGAACCGGTGCCTTTAGCTACATCTCCACGCGAGAAATCCCAGCTAATCGGCTCGATTTGGCGGGGGAGAGTTGCACGCTGACTCGATGCCGCATCGGATAACCTTCGAGAGAATCGTAGCCGCCGCGCAGGTGATCGATCCTGTCTTCCTGCACACTCCTCAATATGTGGCCGAGTCGTTATCGGCGCTTCTGGGGATGCGAATTGTGGTGAAAGTCGAAGTCACGAATCCCGTCCGGTGCTTCAAGGGTCGGGGCGCGGATTATCTGGTCAGCCGACTGGGGGCCAACGAACGGATTTTGACGGCCAGCGCCGGGAATTTGGGCCAGGCGATGGCCTATGCTTGCCGCCGCCGAGGCATCGGACTGACCGTGTACGCGAGCACCAGGGCGAATCCGTTCAAGATCGAACGCATGCGCGCCCTGGGGGCCGAAGTCATTCTGTTCGGCGAGGATTTTGACGCCGCCAAGCTTGAAGCCAAGCGCGCCGCCGCGCACCTGGGCCGGCGCATGGTGGAGGACAGTCTCGATGTTGAGACCGGCGAAGGCGCCGGCACGATCGGTCTTGAGCTGGCGGCGATGAGCGAGCCGCTGGACGCGGTTCTTCTCGCGCTCGGCAATGGCGCTTTAGCGTGTGGCGTGGGGGTCGCCCTCAAACAACTGGCGCCTCAAACCAGAATCATTGCCGTCCAAGCCACGGGAGCCCCGGCGATGATCGAGTCGTGGCGTTCCGGCAAAATCGTCACTCACCCCGCCATCGCGACCATCGCGGATGGAATCGGCGTGCGGATTCCGATCCCGCAGAGCGTACAAGACATGAACGGGATCATCGACGAGGGCATCCTGGTGGAGGACAAAACCCTGATCGAAGCCATGCGACTCGCGCACCAGCACTTGGGGCTGGTGCTCGAGCCCTCGGGAGTGGCCGGCCTCGCGGCGTTGATTGAGAATCGGGCCGCGTTCGCCGGCAGGTCAGTGGCAATCATTCTTTGCGGAGGAAACCTTACCCCCGAACAAGTGCGAGATTGGCTGGGTTGAATGGGGTGGCGCGGAGAGGGAACTCCCAACTTGGGCGGTGGCCAGTCATTGCTCCTGGGATCTTTATTTCGCGGCCTTCGCGTGAGACCTGGCCTTGATCCGATCGGTTTCACGCGAAGCCGCGAAGAACGCGAAGGGGGAATAGGTCACGCCTACGTTCCGCCCTAAACGTTGCGGCGCTTCAAAACAGATTGCTGTGACAGCACTCTGTTTCGCCTCGGTGGGCTTGGTCGGTGGCAACCAGCGCTCATCGTTGTTCAGGCAGATGCCAGCCTTCCGCTGGAGTCCAGGGTTCAGGAAACGCAGAAGCATTCACGGCTGCTTTCATGACCGGCCACGCAAAAGCGCGAATGGCGTCCAAGGTTGCGGTCATTGCAACGGGGGCGAGGGCATTGCGGCGAATGAAGACCGCCCAAGCACTCGCTTTCTGGGCGGCAAACTCCGGGGTGAGCGCAACAGGCATTGTCGCCGGCATGGGCGTTTCGCGACGGGCGAAAGTCCGGGTTATGGCGTCCTTCAGTAGCTCGCCTTCAAAGGGGAACTTCCGGCTGAGAAACCAGAGGTCGAAAAAATCCTTCATCCGCGTGTTCGCTTCGCCCAGCCGCACACTCGCTTCGAGCTTTTCTGCCACGACGGTATAGATCGGATACGCCCTCAGGTGCGGGGCGGGAAAGTCCAGCAACACTGGGAATGTAATTTCTTCCGGTGCGGGCGTGACGACATCGCCGAACCCGATGTCCACCTGAACCCGAATCCTGGCGCCTTCCAGTCGCGCTTCCAAGGTGACGCGTGTGCCTGGATAGGCGGCTTCCTCGCGAATCGGCGCAGCCACCACGCTCTCCGGCAGGAAGGTGAGGCCGTCCGGCTCCGTTTCGAGGCGACACAGCTCCGCGAAGATCTGCTTCAACGTCTCGTCGTCATGCGGCCCGGAGCCGAGAAGATCCACGTCACGGGTAGGCCGGTGGGTTCCGTCCGACCAGATCGCGAAAAGCATCGCACCTTTGAGCAGGAATTTTTCCGCGTGAGGCGAGCGACTGAGGCGGTAGAGCAGCCGCTCAATGCCGTAGCGCACGAGCACGAGGTCAAAGGGCTCCTTGCGGCGCTCGCTCAATGTGAGCAGTCGTTGCCGGACAGAGGCGGGCAGATTCCGTTTCGGTTCGGGCTTCATGTCAGGCTTTCGAAATAGGGGCGCATCACCTTGGCCACGCGGTTAACCCGCGCGTAATGCTCCAGGTCTTTCATCGTGGCACGGCGTTCCCGCCAGGTTTCGCGCAGGGCTTCGAGCGCCACGTCGAGGCCGATCTTGTGGCGAAATTTGAAACAGTCCGCCACGGTCTTGGCCGGGTTGTAAACCCGCAGGGACACGCCCTCGATGGTGTGGGTTTCGATACCCTCATGCAGGGCCGGGCCGGAAAGGCGGACAATCCGCAGGCCGACGTGATGCCCGCGTGGACTCCAGCTCTTGTGGCCGAGGGCCAGCCAGACCTCGTGCGGATTCTGGGTCGTCAGACGATGAAAGCTGAGGGCGGAGAGCAGGCAGATGATGCCGTTGGGCACCTGTTTGCCGATCTCGGCCAGGGTGTGCTTTTCGGTGATATCCGCACCGGGCGGACGATAAAGCCCGCGACCCGCGCGTTCGAGCAGGCCGGCCTGCACCGCTTGCCGGAGGTGGACACGGTTGAACCCCTGCGCGGTCAGGTCGCGTGAGCGCAGGAGGGTGGTGCCGTGAAAGGCGTCCTGGAGGCGTTTTTGGGTGGCAGCGGTCATAACAGAACCTCGGCATTTATTCACATTCTCCGAGGTGTTGTAAATCCCAATCATCCTTGTCTCTCGTCTTGCCGTAAGGCTTGGCCGGGAGCTTAGCGCCGTATCTGCCTTACACGGGCTCAGTTCCAAGAGGCAGCCTACAATCTGTTCCATGCTCTTCGGAGGCCCCAAAATAGCCTGTCCCTTACTTCGCGGCCTTCGCGGCTTCGCGTGAGCCCTTACAGCTCCCAGCTGATCCCGGCGCTCGGAATGATCGGCAGCATCTCGCGCGGCTGTTGGCTGACAGTGAGCACGCCGCCGGAGACGCGCGGGGCGTAGTTGTAGGCGATCGCGTTGGCCTGGTCGTAGGCGTTGAAGACGTCGACAAAGATCTTCAGCACCCCGTGCCTGAGCACAAAGGCGCGTGAGGCCCGCAGGTCGAGCCGGTGGTATCGAGGGGATCGTCACTCAATGGGACGCGGCCCGCTACACGAACTAATGCCAAAATTCCGTGGAAATCGGCGAACCCCTGGTAGCCAGGAAATGTTCATTGTTCACGAAACGTCCAAATTGTTGGTAACACGCTCGGTAGCGACGTAAAGCATGGCCAATCTGGAAACGACGTATATCGTGTCCAAACCGGCCAAGCGGCCTGTCGCTCAGCACGTGCGCCTACTCTGGCTTGGAAGAGTGTGGCGTCCCATACAGTCGCCAGTTGGAACCAGCTCGTTGGCTGGCTTAAGGCGGCGGCTCAGCTAGAGAAATCGGGCGGAACAGCTGCAAGATGTGCCTGAAACACCCATTCGCAACAGTCGTGAGCAGTTAATGCACTATCTTATCAGCCTATTGGCGTGTTGTAGCCACTCCCAACGGAATATGGAACACATATGGAAGACCACCGAGGGCCGGCCATGGGCGGTGTACTTGATGATGCTAGAGAAACAGAATGCTCAATCTGAAGCGTCATTCATCGCGAGAATCGCCATTTTCATTTGGTCAATGCGTCCAGTGGACGACGGAGTAGTCAGTTTCCGTATCCACGACCCAAGCATCGAGCAGAACGACTGGGAGCAGTAGACCGGCCTTATAGAAATTTACGGGATCTGAGATCGTCGCCGAGTGACCTTGGTTATCAATTACGGCCGCAGTCGGGTCACCGATGCGTACCCGGACAGCCAAGCCAATTTTATCTGCCTTCAGCTTTTGCCGAAATAATGGGTCAACGGTGTGGACCGGCAGCCCAAAGTAGATGAATGAGCTGTCATCCGCCTCTTTCCATCGGAGAGACATCGGTAAGGAAAAGAAGCCGATTGGGGCTACCCTATAGTCGGTCACGTTATAATTCGTAACCTCGGTTGTGGCCCCAAAGGCATTCTGCCCTGTAAATGACTTCGGGTGGTCAATTCTCTCCATGACCGTTATACCAAAAGGTTTGTCTGAGGTGTAACTGGAGTAATAAGATTCTTTCGCAGCAATAATATAGAATCCTTGATCGGGCATTGCTATGGTTTTACACAGATTCGCAGGGATCATGAACGTGTAAGTGCCCCCCGAATAGCCAAGCGCATGAACTCGCGCCTGAAATTCTGCAGTAGTCTCCAAATCATCTTTTCTCACAAGGCCCGCGTGCGGAAAGAGAGCCTGAAAAATCGGCTCCGGGTTATCGTATGCCAACGCTGTGTGCTCTGGCTTCACGGCAGCCATGTCAGCCGGAGTAAGGCCTTGGGAGG
>JBAXWQ010000200.1:0-6320 GCA_037128315.1 Opitutia bacterium
CGGGCAGAGCAGCGGTCAAAACGGGCAGATTGATGGACCAGCGCCAGTGGCCGCCGTCAGAGTGCTCCAGGTTGGTCGCGAGAAATTTGCGCATGCCGAGGTTGGGCACCCGGGCCTCGAAGCGCATCTCGGCCTCCTGTCGCGAGTGCAATCCGGCCAAGTCGAGTTCGTTCAGGGCCGCAAACTCGGCGCGGTGTGCGGCCCAGCGATAGTCCTTGGGCGCGATATCGACCACCACCAGGCGGGCCACCCGCTCCGGATGCCGGCAGGCGAGCCGCATGGCGGTTTTCCCGCCCATGCTATGACCGACCACGACGGCCTGGGCGAGGTTATGGTCATCCATCCAGTGAATGATGTCCGTCATCATCACGTCGTAATTCATCACCGCCGCATGCGGGGAGCGGCCGTGATTCCGCGCATCGAGGGCAAACACATGGAATTGCTTGGCCAGATCGCGTCCCACGGTTTGCCAGTTCCGGGACGAGCCCAACAGGCCATGTAAAACCAGCAGCGGCGGGTGGCCCGTGCCGCCCAGGTCCGTGTGATGCAGTTTTACCACGCCTTACACCAAGAACGGGAAGCCGCCTCAGACCAAGGCGAAAGTACGCTCGGGGTGGTGCATTTTCTGCGTGCCCTTCGTCCCTTCGTGGTCCAATAAAAACGCTCCATGTCCGAGAAGTTAACCCCCATGATGCAGCAGTATTTCGAGGTCAAACGCGGCCTCCCGGCAAATACCCTGCTGCTTTTCCGGCTGGGGGACTTCTATGAGATGTTTTTTGAGGACGCGGAGATCGGCTCGCGCCTACTCGGCATCACCCTGACGAAGCGGCAGGACACGCCGATGTGCGGCATTCCGCACCACGCCGCCGACAACTACGTGAGCAAATTGCTCGCCGCCGGAAAGAAAGTGGCAATCTGCGACCAGGCGGAGCCAGCCAAGGCGGGCAAGCTCGTCAAGCGCCAGCTCACCCGCATCCTCTCCCCCGGCACCACGCTTTCCGCGAACCAGCTCGACGCGGCGAAAAACCACTACCTGTGCGCGCTGTCCCTAGACAAGGCGGGGCTCCACGCTGCCTGGCTGGATCTGTCCACGGGCGAATTCCGCCTTGCGACCGATCAGCAGCCGGAAAACCTGCTGCCGGTTCTGACCGCCTTGGATCCGGCGGAACTGGTCTTGATCGAGGGCGACCTGGCCAAATGGCAGGCGGCCCCGCATGAGGCGCATGCCGTCCACGACCTGCACCGTTTCTGCTCGTCCCGACTGTGCTCGGAGCTGCCGGGCTATCACTTTGAAATCATGGGCGGGGCCAAGACCGTCATGGACACGCTCGGCGTCCTCAATCTCCAGGGTTTCGGCCTGCCCAACACTCACCCCGCCCTGGGTGCGGCCGGTGCCGTGGTCTACTACGCCACGGAAAACCTGTGCGCCAAGCCGGAGAATCTCCGCTCCCTCCAGGAATACCGCAGCATCCGCACCCTGCTGCTTGATCCGGCCACCCTCCGCAACCTGGAGATCTTTCAATCCACCCGAGGCACCCGCGACGCCTCCCTGCTCGGGGCAATCGATCGCAGCACCACGGCGGCAGGTTCACGGTTGCTCGAACGCTGGCTGGCCGCCCCGACGCTCGAGCTGGCGGAAATCATCCGCCGCCAGACCGCGGTGGGTGAACTGCTGGCCCAGCCCAGCGATCTGGCCCAGTTGCGGGAACTGCTCAACAAGGTGCGCGACATCCCACGCATTTTGGGCCGGCTGCAGAATCGCCTCCGCAATCCACGGGAGCTCGGCGGGGTTAGTGCCACACTCGCCCAGATCCCGGCGATCGGCGCCTGTCTCGATCTGCTGGACGCCCATCTCGTCGGCCGCAACCACGGCGAGATTGCCCGGCTGCGCCAGCGGCTGACCGATCTGCCTGCCCTGCGCGAATTGCTGGCCCGCGGCCTGGCCGACGAGTTACCCAACGATCTGCAGGAAGGAAATTACATTCGCGCCGGCTATGATGCGGAACTCGACCGCCTGCGGAGTCTGACCACCGACAACAAGACATGGCTGGCGGACTTGGAGCGGGCTGAACAGGAGCGCTCGGGCATCCGCAGCCTCAAGGTGCGCTACACCTCCGTCTTCGGCTACTACATCGAGGTGACCAAGGCCAACCTGGCCAGCGTGCCGGCCAATTATATCCGCAAGCAGACGACCGTGGGCGGTGAGCGCTATGTCACCGAGGAACTCAAGCTGAAGGAGAAGGAGATATTCTCCGCCGAGGAAAAATCCCTGGCCCGGGAGCTGGAGCTCTTTGGCTCGCTCGTCAGCGCCATGCTGGCCGAATCCACCGCCTTGAGCGGCACGGCGGAAGCGCTCGCCGAACTGGATGTCCTCGCCGGGTGGGCCGTGCTGGCCCGGGAATGGGATTACTGCCTGCCCCAACTGGATGAAGGCGAAAACCTCACGATCACCGACGGCCGTCATCCCGTCGTTGAGCAGATGATGAAGCAGGAACGACTGGGCCTGGCGGGCAGCTACAGCTTCGTGCCCAACGACTCCGCCCTCTCCACCGATGAGGCCCAGATCATTCTCCTCACCGGGCCGAACATGGCTGGCAAATCCACCTACATCCGGCAGGTGGCGCTGATCACCCTGATGGCGCAGATTGGCTGCTGGGTGCCAGCCAAGGCCTGCCGCCTCGGCCTCGTGGACCGGATCTTCTCCCGCGTCGGGGCCAGTGACGATCTCGCCCGGGGCAACTCGACCTTCATGGTCGAGATGAACGAGACGGCCAACATCCTGAACAACACCACCGAGCGGTCCCTGATCATTCTCGACGAGATTGGTCGCGGTACCTCGACCTACGATGGCCTGAGCATCGCCTGGGCGGTGGTGGAGCACCTGCACCGCTCGCCCAGCAGCGGCCCGCGCACCCTTTTCGCCACGCATTACCAGGAACTGACGCAGCTCTCACAGCACCTGCCGCGGCTGAAGAACTACTCCGTCGCGGTGAAGGAATGGAACGATGATATTGTTTTCGTCCGCCGGGTTGTGCCGGGTGCGGCCGATCGCAGCTATGGCATCCAGGTGGCGCGCCTCGCCGGACTGCCGCTGAGCGTCATCGAGCGCGCCAAGACCATTCTGGAGAAATTGGAATCTGACGACACCTCGATCGCGCTCTCCTCGCCCTCCCCGCTGGCCCGGCCCAAGAAAAAAATCACCGTCACCCCGCCCGATGATGCGCAGATGGACTTGCTGTGAGCGCAGGACGCATGGGTCGACGATTCTCGTACGCTAATTCGCGTAATTACACGGCTCGCAGGGACGCGAGCCCTCCTTGAAATACCGTCATAGGGAGGGCCCGCGTCTCTGCGGGCCGGGACATGAGCAGCGAAAATCCAGCTATTCATCTGCAACGCAGTCGCCCCATTCACCCTCCGGTGGCTGGGGGCCACAATCGTTCCATCATTATTTTCCTCACTATATGCACCAAAGATCGACAGCCCCTGCTGGCAAATCCGACAACGCATCGAACTTTCGACCACATTTGGACGGGAGCCAAATACTGGCTGGTCGGCCGTTACGTTATCATGCCCGATCACATTCATGTCTTCTGTGCGCCAGGAACTAATCCACCCCAGTCCTTGCAATCCTGGGTAGCATATTTGAAACGGCAGGTGGCTTATTTCACCGGAGGCAGTTTTTGGCAGAAGAATTTCTGGGCCACCCAGCTACGCGGCCAGGAGAGTTACGATCGCAAATGGGCGTATGTACGGAACAATCCGGTGCGGGCAGGCTTGGTGCGTCTCCCGGGCGAGTGGCCTTATCAGGGTGAGCTGAATCTGCTGCGCTGGCACGACTGATGGCTCGCAGGGATCAGCCGTCGCCAAGGCTATGGCTGACACGCGCGAGCCCTCCGGGCAAAGCCCCTAGATGGAGGGCCCGCGTCTCTGCGGGCCATTCCTCAATAAGTCGCGGTGAAATCCCGCGGCAACGGCGCCGTGGCCTTGAAGCTGTTCGCCTTCCCGGCAAACGCATAGGTGAAGCTGGTTTCCAGCGAATGCAGGAAGAGCCGCTTGTTCTTGGTCCCCTTGGCAAAGGAGCGGTTGAGGGCGAAGTTGCCGTAGGTCTGGTCGCCCACGATCGGAAGATGGCGCTTGGCGCATTGCACCCGCAGCTGGTGGCTCCGACCGGTGCGCGGCTCGAGCCGGATCAGGGAAGTGGAAAACGCCTTCTGGGTGTGCTTGGTCAGCTGAAACTTGGTCTCCGCCGGGACATTGCCAATCAGCGAGGTGCGGATCTTCCCCTGGACATTTCGGACGGCAAGCATGTCCAGCCACAGCTCATGGTGCTGATGCGGATGGCCAAACACCAAGGCCTGATAAACCTTGGCCACCTGCTTTTTCAGGTAGTGATCCCGAATAGCCACGGCGAGCTTCTCGCTCGCGGCGGTCAGGATCACCCCGGAGGTGGCTGAATCCAGCCGGTTCAGGAGCCAGAGCCGACGCTCATCTCCATCGGCCGACTTCCAGATGAAACACTGGGCCTCCTTGTCGTAGCGGCACGTCAGCAGGGAGCGGGGTTCGTCCTGGGAAGCGTTCGGATGCGAAAGCACGCCGTACGGTTTGTCGAAGGCGGCCAGCCCGTTCTCATCCCGCGTCAGCAGCGCCACTCCCTCCGCCAGCGGCAGCGTGGCCCAGAAATCTTCAGGCAGCGCGCTCACTGATAATAAAACGCCAGCGTGATCTCCTGCGAATCGCCCAACACGGCGATCATCTGGTCCGTCCACTTGCGATATGGCTGGGGATAGGTGATCGCGTTCTGGCAGGAGAACACGCCCTGCTTGCCGCTGTCCGCGTCCTCCACCTTGACGATGTCCGTCTCCCCCTTGGAGTTGATCTTGAAAGTAATGACCACATGCGAGCCACGGGGCGGCGAAACCCGGCTTTCCTCGAGGATGCGATACCATTGGAGCTGGACGATCTCGAGAAGCTGATTGAGGTATTCGCCGTATTCGCTCCACCGGGCATCCCGGCCCACCACCCCCACGTTGGTCACGCCGGACGCGCGGTTGGTGAGAATGGTCGTACGGTTAAGCGAGGTGGAGGCCAGCCGCGGACGCTCCTTGGGCTGGGCGTGGTTGGACTGCACCACGGTCACCAACCCGCCGGTGGCGTCGGTCGCGTTCGGCGCCCCTTCCCTTGCCTGGTCAGCATGGGTCGTCGGACGCTTCGAATCGGCGATATTGCTGGCAATTCCGTCCTCCGACTTACCCTCGTATTTTTCAATACCGCTTAATGGCACCTGCTCCATCGCCGCCTTCTGTTCCGTGCGGTCCTGCGCTTCATCCTTGGTGTCCCGGCTTGGGGCACTGGGCAATTGGGGCGGAGCCAGGTCGCCGGAAACAATCGCGTCACTCTTGATGTTGTCCTGCCCCTTGACGGTCGGTCGGTTCTCCAGGTCCTTCTCCTTGGCGGCCACCTCCTGCGCACTCTGCTGGTTGCGGTTGCTGAAATTGGTCGTTTTGTCCGGGATATTCTCCGGGGCGGCGGAGTTCGTCTCGACGAATTTGAACGGGTCCCGTTCCTTGGGGGCCGGCTGGGCCAGCTCAAAATCGAAGGTCTTCCCGGTGGAGGTGCGGTTGACGTTGATGCCGGTGTGGGAGCCCGTGAATTTCTGAAAGGAAAACTCCGGCGCCAGCAGCACCAACAGGATGTGAAACAACACCGTGACCCCGATGCCGATCACGATGGAACGGTCGAACGGATCCCGCGCCAACGCATGGGCTGGGGGCTCGGTAACGGAGGATGGCTGGGCAAGCATCGGTGGCAATCAACGGCTCAGACCCGCGAGAGTCAAAAGTTGTTTCATTTCTTCTACCGGCAGGCCGATAATATTCGTCAGCGACCCCGTATAACCCGCGATAATCAGGTCGCTCTCCTCTTGGATCGCATAGCCGCCGGCCTTGTCGAGAGTGTGGACCCGGCTGAGGTAAAGCTCAATGGTGGCATCGTCCAGGGCCTTGAAGGTCACCTCGCTGGCGGCACCCATTTCCAGCTGCAGGCCATCCACCTGGCGACGGATGGCCAGTCCCGTATAAACGGTGTGCCGGGTCCCACTGAGAAGGCGCAGCATGGCCCGGGCCTCGGCCAGATTGGCGGGCTTGTTCAGCACCGTCTGCCCGACATACACCGTCGTATCGGCACCGATGACCGTCGCCTCCGGATGGCGGACCGAGACCCATTCGGCCTTGAGCGCAGCATTGTGCCACACCATCGCCCGCGGCTCGGTCGTGGGGTCCTCATGCTCGGTTACCACGGCGGGAATGACCTCAAAGGGC
>JBAXWQ010000201.1:0-6290 GCA_037128315.1 Opitutia bacterium
GATTACGTCTGCAAGCCGTTCAGTCCGCGCGAAGTGATGGCCAGGGTACGGGCGCCAAGGGCGAATAGATCGACATGAGGTGAAACACATCCGAGGGACCGCGGTAGTGGGGCAGGGGCACCACGACCACGTCCACCGCTGGCCCGACCAGGTCGCGCAGCTGACGGATGCCGTCGTCGTTCGTGCGGTAGCCGCGGGCCACCGCCAGGGTTCGCGCGTCCACCCAGGCCACGTCGCCGCCCTCGATCCGACCTGCGCCGGTGATTTCGCCGGCGATGGGCACGCCCCAGCCCTCGGCGGCCCGGCGCAGGGCCGCGGGCTCGTGTTGGCGCGTGGGTTTGCCCATGGCGCAGAGAATCAGGCCCCGGTCGCACACGATGCCGGCATCCCGGGTGTAGATCGAATCGATCGTCAGGTCCTCGTCCTGGGGCAGCGTGTGCACCTCGACCCCCAGACGCCGCAGCAGGGCGGCAAAGGCCTCGGCTTCGGCCAAGGCCGCGGCCAAATCGGGTGGGCTGGTGAAGTTCAGGGCCTGCCATTCCGCCGCCAGCTTAGCCGGGGAGACAAAGGCCGCCGCGGCGTGTTTGATGATGACTTGGCGGAGACGGGCGGTGTCGGACTGGAGGGTCAGGGGCATGGGGGCTTCAGTCACGAGGTGGAGTGAATCGTTTGCCGGTGTAGCGACAGGCGTCCCTGCCTGTCGGTGTTTACAGGATCCCACAGGCACGGAGGCCTGTGGCTACGGCGCTTCACTTCGCCAGCTGCGTCTTCAGGAAGTCCACGCTGCCGCGGACGGAGTCGTCCTGCTCCATCATGTTCTCGACGGTCTTGACGGCGTGAATGACGGTGCCGTGGTCCCGGCCGCCGAAGGCATCACCGATCTCCTGCAGGGAGTGGCGGGTGAGCTGGCGGCAGAGGTACATGGCGATCTGGCGCGGGAACGCGATGGCGTTGGGCCGGCGCTTGCTGGTCATGTCCGTGTGGCGGATCTGATAGTGGTCGGCGACGCGTTTCTGGATGCCCTCGATGTTGAGGCGATTCTGGGCCTCCTCCATCAGAACGTCCTTCAGCAGCAGTTCCGCCGAGGCGAGATCGAGTTTCTTGCCGGTCAGGGCGGCGTAGCTGGAAATCTTGATCAGGGCTCCCTCAAGGCGGCGGATGTTCTTTGAGATGTGCTGGGCGATGAACTCGATGACGGGCATCGGCAGTTCCACCTTCAGCGTGGCGGCCTTGGCCCGGAGGATGGCCACGCGGGTTTCGAAGTCGGGGGACTGGATGTCGGCGGACAGGCCCCACTGGAAGCGCGAGACGAGGCGGGCCTCGAGGGTCGCGATCTCGGTGACGGAACGGTCGCTGGAGATGACGATCTGCTTCTGCGACTCGAAGAGGTCGTTGAAGGTGTGGAAGAACTCCTCCTGGATGCGCTCCTTGCCGGCGAGGAACTGCACGTCGTCCACCAGGAGCACGTCGACGCTGCGGTAGCGCTGGCGGAACTTGGTCAGGGAGTTCTCCTGGATGGCGTGGATGTACTCGTTGGTGAACTTTTCCGTGGAAAGATAGGCGATCTTGGCCTCCGGGTTGCGCTGGAGGATGCTGTGCCCGATGGCGTGCATCAGGTGCGTCTTGCCGAGGCCGGTCGCCCCGTGGATGAAGAGGGGATTGTAGGCCTGGGCGGGGGCCTGGGCCACGGCGAGGCCGGCGGCATGGGCGAGCTGGTTGTTCGGCCCGACGACAAAGGTCTCGAAGGTGTTGCGGGGATTGAGCGAGCCGGCCGAGGCCAGGCGCTCGTCATAGCGCAGGGTCCGCTTGGCGGCGGTCAGGCGGCCCTTGGGCTCGGCGACCGGCAGGCGGGCGGCGCTGTGGCCGTTGTCGGACTTCTTCAGGGTGACATGCACCATGCGGCCGGCGGACATCCGGAGACGCTGGGTGATCAAGTCGAGGTAGTTGTCGTGGATCCAGATCGCGGCAAAGTCATTGGGCACCGCGAGGGTGATCGAATCTTCCGTCGTCTCCAGGCAGCGCAGGGGCTCGAACCACATCGCGAACACGTCGTCCGGGAACAGACCCTTGAGGTCGCATTTGACGGTTTCCCAGAGACTGGTCTGGAGGATGGGGTGGGGCATGACGAAACGGGATTGGTGACGGTTTATTAACAGCTCAGCAACTGCATTTGCGGTCACATCCGATTCGTCCGCCGTGGACCATCACTCACAAGGGGAAAGGGGTCTGAGGCCGTCACCGGACCGGCAGGGGGCTGCGGGGCGAGGTGACTGGAGGCCAGCGTCTGGGGAAACCTTGGGAGCAGAGGCACGGGGTGCGCTGCGGATGTGGACAAAGAACAGAAGCGAGAAGGAACGTTAAAAGATACTTTGCGAATAACGTGAATCAAAAAATGACTTTCAAGCGCATCTTTCTGACAGGTTGTTCACAGGACCGGGCGGATAACTTTTCGCATTATTTTGTTGCGAATCGGGCCGCGCGTGCTGGCCGGGATTTTCCCTCTGACGCACCCTCAGGCGGATGGAATTTGGTGCGCGGCGGGCTCCACCCACTTGCCCTGTTCGCGGATCAGGGCGATCAGGCGGGCGTCCGCCTCGGCCTCGGGAATGTTGTACTGGACGCAGTTTTTGCCGACGTAGAGGTTGATCTTGCCCGGCGCGCCGCCCACGTAACCGAAATCGGCGTCGGCCATCTCGCCCGGGCCGTTCACGATGCAGCCCATGATGGCCAGCTTGACGCCCTTGAGGTGGCCGGTCTGCGCCCGGATGCGCTGCGTGGTGCTCTGCAGGTCGAACAAGGTGCGCCCGCAGCTCGGGCAGGCGACGAATTCCGTCTTGGAGATGCGGGCGCCGGCGCCCTGCAGGACATTGTAGGCCAGCTTGGTCGCCCGGCCCACGTCGGTCTCGGTCTCGATGCTGACGAGGTCGCCGATGCCGTCGCAAAGCAGCCCTCCAGTGAGGAAGCTCGCCTCCAGCAGCTTGGAGAGGAAGGTGTTTTCATCGCGCACGGCTGTCGTCGCGGTGTTGCGGATCCAGATGGGCGCCGTTGAACCCGCCTGCCGGAGCTGTTCCGCCAGCAAGCGATAGGCCCCGGTGGCGTGGCCGGCCCCGCCGGAGGCCGAGAGGGTGAAGAGGAGACCTTCGTCGCCGAGCGAATGCAAAATCGGGGCCAGGGCCGCGATTACCTCCGCCGGGGCGTCCACGGCGAGGAAGTGCCCCCGGGCGCGGACGGCGGCGGCGAATTCCGCGAGCAAGGCGCCATCGCCGGCGCCAAAGCGGCGGACGACCAGCACGCGTCCGCCGTCCGGCACCAGCACGGGCGCGATGTCGGCGGCCGTCAGCAGCGGTCCGGCCTCGAGGACAAGGCAGGCCACGGGCAGGGGGTGGAGGCGAACGATGCCGGCGAGGTCGGCCAGGTCACTGGGGGTGTCAACGCGCACCAACAAGCCCTCGGCCGGAGTGTCCGTGAGCCGGGGCTCCGCAAGCGCCTTCGCCGCGTCAAACAGGCCGGCGACACTGCTTCGGACAATCACGCGCGGCGGATGGGCGGAACCGATGGCGCAGGTGCCGGACAGCTGGATGGGAGCGCTGGTTCGCTTGGTGAAGTGATAGGGGTCGACTGAGTCGCTTCGCGACAGTTGAGAGCTGATAGTTGAGGGTTGAGAGTGAGACGCTGGCCAGAGGCTCATGGCCTTGTCCGCGATGGCGCGGGCGACGGGGATTTCGTAGACGGAATCCTCGGTGAGCGACACGCGGATGGTGTCGCCGAGTCCGTCGAGCAGCAGGCTGCCGATGCCGATGGCGCTCTTGATCCGGCCGTCCTCGCCGTCACCGGCCTCGGTCACGCCGAGATGCAGCGGATAATGCATGTCCTCCTGCTGCATGCGCTGCACGAGCAGGCGGTAGGCCTGGATCATCACCTTCGGGTTGCTTGCCTTCATCGACAGCATGATGGCGTGATAGTCGTGCGTCCGGGCGATGCGGAGAAATTCCAGGGCGCTCTCGACCATGCCCAGCGGCGTGTCGCCGTAGCGGTTCATGATGCGGTCGGAGAGCGAACCGTGGTTGGTGCCGATGCGCATCGCCCGGCCGAGCGCCTGGCAACGCCGCACCAGGGGCGAGAACGAGTCGTGGATCCGCTGCAATTCCTCGTCGTAGTCGGCGTCGGTGTATTCCTTGACGGCAAACTTCTTCTTGTCGGCGTAATTGCCGGGATTCACCCGCACCTTTTCCACGTGTTCGACCGCCTCCATCGCCGCCGAGGGCAGGAAGTGGATGTCAGCGACCAGGGGAACATGGGCAAAGCCGGCGGCCGAGAACTGCCGCCGGATGTCCTTGAGGCACCGGGCGGCCGCCACATTCGGCGCCGTGATGCGCACGATCTCGCAGCCGACCTCGGCCAGGGCGATGGACTGCCGGACGGTGGCCGCGACATTTTGGGTGTCGCTGGTCGTCATCGACTGGAGGCGGATGGGATGCGTGCCGCCGACCCCGACGGCGCCCACCATCACCGCGACGGTCGGCCGGCGGAAGGTCTGGAAGCGGGATGCGCAGTAGGGCATGGGATTATTGGTCAATTTTCATCGTTCATCGGTCAATGTTCATTTCCAAGATGAACGATGACCATTGATTGATGAACAATGACCAATGATCAGGGCTTGGCCGGCGGGGCCAGTTTCTTCTGCTGCTCGGCGGCGGCTTCCTTGGCCTGGGTGGCGGCCTTGGATTCGCGGGCCAGCCGCGGCAGGTCCCCAAAGATGGTGACGTAGGCCATCATGAAGAGCAGCAGCACGACAAAAATGCTCTGGATGGCGGCGATGACATTGATCGGGAGTTCCTTGCCCCGCAGCTTGGCGAGGGTGGCGAAGGCCATGTGCCCGCCGTCGAGCACGGGGATCGGCAGGAGGTTGAAGATCGCCAGGTTGACGTTGATGAAGATGACAAACCACAGCAGCAGCCGGAAATCGATCTGGGCGAATTGGTGCACCTTGTCGGCGATGCCGATCGGGCCGCTGAGCTTGGAGATGCCGATGTTGGAACTCGGGCTGAGCACGCTTTGCAGGGTCCGCCAGGTCCACACGACCTTGTCCCAGACCTGCTCCCACGGTGGCGTGCGGATGGTCTTGAGGGTCAGGGCGCCCTTGAGTTGCACGCCCAGGCGGTAGATTTCCGTCTTGGTCTCCGGGTCCTTGATCTTGACCGGGGTCAGCGTGAGCTCGGCGGACTGGTTTTCACGCACATAGGTGAGGGTCACCGGGTTTCCGCCGTGGCTGCGCAGGTAGTCGGAGATGAAGCCGACATAACCCACCGCCTGGCCGTCGATGTGGGTGATGACATCCCGGAATTTCAGTCCGGCGGCTTCCGCGGGCATTCCCGCCTGCACGCCCGCCACGGTGACCTTGGCGGCGGGCTCGATGCCGATCTCCCGGTATTCCTCCGCCCCGACCAGCTCGGGGATCAGCGTGGCGTGCTTGCGCTCACCCTGGTGGTCGAACTCGATTTCCACGCTGGGCCGGCCGGAGGTGTCGCGGCCCCCGCCCAGGACGACCAGCTGGCCGATGTCGTTGAGGGTTTTCACGGTCTTCCCATCGACGGCGAGGATGAGGTCTCCGCTTTGCAGGCCGGCCAGGTAGGCGGGACCGGGCGCCGACTTGCCGTTGGGCAGTTCGATGGTCGGGTGCACAAAGCCCACCCGCGTGGTCTGCTCCTCCTCCACCACCGGCTGGCCCACCACCCAGAGGATGGTCGAGAGGGCGAAGGCGAAGAGGATGTTGAAGAACGCCCCGGCGGCGAAGACGATCAACTTGGTGCTATAGGAGATCGGCGGCAGCTTCGTCGCATCCGGGTCAACGTCGCCCTCGAGGCCGCTGAGATCGGCCAGTTGCGGCAGGGCCACGTAGCCGCCGAGCGGCAGCCAGTTGAGGCGGTACTCGACCCCATCCCGGCCGCGCCGGGACCAGATCGCCGGGCCGAAACCGATGGAAAAGCGCGAGACCTTCATGCCCCGGCGCCGGGCGGCCAGGAAATGGCCGAGCTCATGGACAAAGATCGAGCCCCCGAAAAACAGGATGATCAGAAAGATCGACCACACATTGCCGAGCAGGGAGGTGAAGGAGACCATATTATCAGATTGTCATCCTGAACAGAGTGAAGGATCCAGCGTTGGAGGCGGAGGCGGGCATGTGGATTCTTCGCTGCGCTCGGAATGACAGATTATGATGTTTTGTTGGCAAACTCTTGGGCAGAGCGCCGGGCCTCGGCGTCGACGCTTAGGACTTCCCCGAGCTCGCT
>JBAXWQ010000202.1:0-6275 GCA_037128315.1 Opitutia bacterium
GTCGTCGGGGCCACCACCCGACGGCATCTTTTCGCCGCCCTGCTGGGATTGATCTTCGCTAATTTCGTGCTGATCTCCAGCGGCACCGCCAAGGAAGCTTATGTGTCGGTCGTGACGATGAATTTTGCCGGCGCCATGATGACCCTCTGCGCCGCGCGTCCCTGGGGGGAAAGACTGCAGCGCCTGGGCCTGGCCGCCGGTGCGGGCGGCCTGTTGCTGCTGCTGGCCGCCCCGACCTGGCTGACCTTCTACCACGCCATCAAGACTTCCTACTCCAGCTACAACACCCCCTTTGCCTTTCAAGTGCAGCCGAGCCTGGCCCTCGGCTTTTTTGACGAGATCCTCCTGCGCCCGTTCTGGGAATCCGAGAAGGTCTTCAATCCCTCGAGCAATTTCCTGATTCTGCTCGGGGTACTCGCTTTTCTGGTCAACCTGCGCCGCCTGGCCGCCAACCGGATTGCGCTCGGCATCGGCATCGGGTCCCTCCTCCCCGTGATTTTTGTCTTTGGCCTGGTGCCGCCGCAGTGGATCGCCAGCTGGCCTTTTCTCGGCAACATTCACCATATCGACAATTCGTTCGGCATCGGCCTGATCCATCTCTTCGCGATCATGGCGGGCTTCGGTTTTGCCATCACCGCAGAAAGACTGGGCCAACGCGAGGGTCTGGGCGACATGGCCATCGGGGCGCTGCTGCTTTTTGTGCTCGTCCTGCACTACATCGCGTTGACCCAAACCGTGCAGCGCAGCACCTATGGCTTTCTTTCGTGGGGCCAGACCGTTCCCCATAGTTACTTTGTCTGGGGCAGTCTTGCGCTCCTGCTGGCCGCCCTCGTCGGCCTGACATTCCTCGCCCGTCACATCCTGTCCGGTCGGTCGCTCTCCCCGGGCCTGAAGCTTTACCTGCTGACCTGCGTGGTGGTGCTGCTCTGGCGCCACGGCATGCACCTGCACACCCAATTTCCCAATTACACCCTGAACGCTGCGCCCCGCGCCGACTTCACCGCACCCTCCCCCGCCCTCCAGGCTCTAATCAAGGATGCCCACGATGAACCTGTCCGCACCGTTGGATTCGGGAGCAATTTTTTCCCCGGCTGGAACGACATGTATCTCCTCGAGGGGGTGAACGGGCCTGATGCCCTGGTGAACGCCTCCATGCGGGAATTGCAAGCCGCCTTCAAGGTGGAACGCATCTGGGACTGGCGCCTCGTGGTTTATCCTGACGGCCTGCCCGCCGTCCGCCCCTTCTTCGATTTGCTGAATGTCCGCTACTACCTCGACTATCACAGCGACCAAGGCAAGGTCGGCGCCCAGCTCACGCCGATCAAAATGGCTGACCTTGATCTTTATCGCAGCGAGACAGCCTGGCCCCGCGCCTTCTATGCCGACCGGGTAAGTGGCTATCGTACGGCCGAGGACTTTGCCGGTATGGTGCGCGCCGCCGGCGGCCAGCCACTGGCGGCGGTGCAAGGCAGCGATACCACGGTGCCTCCGTTGCCTCGTGGCGACCAGACCGAGCGCCGGATAGTGCCGGCCCGAAATTACCAGCTTACTAATAACACCACGAGCTTTGATATCGAGGCTCCGGGTCCCGGTGTCGCAGTCCTGTCCGAGGCTTGGTTGAAGCGGGATTTCATTGTCACGATCAACGGAGTTGCCGCCGAATACTTCCGCGTAAACCATGCCTTCAAGGGTGTCATCATTCCCGCGGCCGGCACCTATCATATCTCTTTTCGTTTTCTGCCGAGATACTTCGGTCTCTCGCTGGGACTTTGTGGCTTCGGGTTGCTCATTCTGGCCAGTGCCGGCTACTGGGTCTGGCGCTTCCCCGGTCACCCGGCGGGTTCAAGTTGACCTGCTCCGCCGACGCGGAATCCTCCAAGACCTATCCTTTGGACTCCCTCTCTGTCATCATCCCTGTCTACAACGAAATTGGCACCGTTGCGTCTGCCCTCGATCAGCTGCTGCAGAAATCCATTCCGGGGCTCACGATTGAGTTCATTATCATCGAAAGCCACTCGACCGACGGCTCCCGCGACATTGTCCTCGGCTACCGCGACCATCCACAGGTCAAACTGATCCTTGAGGACCAGCCCCGCGGCAAGGGTCACGCGGTGCGGGCGGGTTTGAAAGCGGCCACCGGCGACATCATTCTCATCCAGGATGCCGACCTGGAATACGACCTAGATGACTATGAGGAACTGCTGACTCCGATCCGGTCGCGCCGGCAGAATTTTGTCCTGGGCGCCCGCCACGGGCAGGGCGGGTGGGCCATTCGGAAATTTTCCGACCAGCCGCTGCAGGCCCTCGTTCTCAACCTCGGTCACTGGGGCTTCACGCTGTTGATCAACCTTTCCCTCGGCATGTGGCTGCGCGATCCGTTCACCATGTATAAGGTCTTCCGGCGCGATTGTCTGCAGGGGCTCACTTTCGAGTGCAACCGATTCGACTTCGACTGGGAACTTCTCATCAAGCTAATCCGGGCCGGGCATCGCCCCATTGAAATCCCGGTCACCTATCATTCCCGATCGTTTAAGCAGGGGAAAAAAATCCGCATGTTCCGGGACCCGATCACCTGGCTGATCGCGTGGGCCAAGGCTCGTTTTGGCCCGCTCGCCAAACCCTGAGCCGCATGCCGGAGCCGACTGCGCCTTCCGCTTGTCCGTGTTGCGCCTCGCCGCAACCCGAACACCGTGGTCAAAAATGGAGCGTCCTGCTGCGGCGCGAATTTCACTACTACCGCTGCCCCGTTTGCGCCTACCTGTGGGTCGAGCCGTTTCCCGGCTACGAAATCTACAACGAGGACTATTATCAGGGCCGCGGCCCCGACCCCTATGTCGATTATGCGAGTGAGTATGCCGACTACCGCCGCACCGACCGGCTGCTGGAATTCACGGATCTCTGGCGGCTCGCCCAAGCCCATTTCCAACCCGCCCCCACCGCCACGGCGGTGCGCTGGCTGGATTTCGGCTGCGGGGCCGGGGGCTTGCTGAAGTTCCTGCGCGACCAGCCGGCGTTCACCCGGGGATCCCGCCCCCTGCCGGTCGAAATCCACGGCCATGACATCGGGACCTACGCCGACCGTTTGCAACAGGTCGATCGTTTCTCCATCCTGTCCCGGGAAGAACTCGCCGCCGCCACCGGGACCTTCGATGTCATCTCGTGCATCGAGGTGGTCGAGCATGTGCGGGAAGTCCATGAGGTGTTCGCCACGCTGGCCCGTTTGCTCCGGCCCGGCGGCCTGCTGCTCCTGACCACCGGCAACCTCACCTCGCCGGCCGCCCGGATGGCCGGCCTGAACTACCGGTATCTCCTGCCCGAGTTTCACATCAGCCTGCTGAATCCCGACTGCCTGAACCGTCTCTACCGGCAGAACGGCCTGCAGCCGCTCCCGGTGCGGTATGACGGTGCCGTGCAATTCAAGGTCATCAAGAGCCTGCCGCAGCCCGGCCTGAAGCGTCTGGCGCGCTTCGGGCTCAATCTCCCACAGGTTACTCGAGCCATCGATAAATTCTACGGAGTGTCCGCCATGCCCTGCGCGACCAAACTCCGGCTCGCCTCGCCTCTGGCAGGGTGAATCCCGCGGCCTGGCTCCAGGCCCCTGCTCCGCCTCAACCAAGCCTGCCATTGCACAATCGCGCGCGGCAGCCAAAGTTCACCAAATCAATCCGGTAAACCCACCTTCCGTTACCCGCCGGGCGCTGCTGCCAGTCTTGACCGGTCTTGCCCTGCTGCTGGTCTTTTTTTCGCGCCGGCCAGAGATGTTTCTCCGCCCCCAGTTCTGGGCCGAGGATGGAGCCATATTTTTTGTGCAAGCCGATGTGGAGGGCGCACGGGCCCTGCTGGCACCTTACGGCGGATATCATCATCTGCTCCTCAGGATAATTGCCGCTTTGGTCGCGCCGCTTAACGCCGCGCTGCTGCCCGCAGCCTACTTCTCGGTCACCATGGCCATTACGTTCGCCTTGGCGACCGCCGTCTTTTCGGCCCGCATTGAACTGGCCGGACGGACGGCCTGCGCCCTGGCGCTGGGCTTGCTGCCCCACTCCGGCGAAGCGATCGGCAACCTCACCAATTTGCAATGGCCCGCCGCGCTCGGCCTCGTCTGGCTGCTGCTTGCCCGTGATGCCAGCCGGCCGCGGCAGCACCTGGGCGACCTCCTCCTGGCCGGCGTCCTGGGCCTGACGGGAGTATTCTCCATGCTTTTTGCCCCGCTGTTTCTTTATCGGGCGGTGCGGCGACGCAGCCCGGCCAGTTGGACGCTCGCCGGACTCATTTTCTGCATGGCCCTGGTTCAGTTCGTGACAGTCTGCCGAACCGCCGATGCTGGAAGCCCCGCCGAATCTGCGTGGAGCGGACTTCAGGTCATGCAAACCGTAGGCCTGCGGTTGCCCGGCGCATTGTGCCTGCCGGTGGAATGGGCTGCGCGCTTGCCGGTTGCCGCCGCCGCCAGCCTCGGCCTCGGCTGCGCAGTCCTGCTGCTGGTCGCGGCCTGCTGGCCGGGCCGCCAACAAGAAACCCGGCTGCTCCTCGCCGCCTGCGTCGCCCTCGTCCTGGCCGGCACACTGTTTCGCTTCCGGCAGGATCCGGGACCACTCGCGGTCCTGTCCAATGGCGACCGATATTTTATCCTACCCAAACTGCTGGTCACCTGGCTACTCATTCAGGGTCTAGGCCAATCTGATTGGCGACGATATGCCTGTGCTGTTGTCTGCTTAGCTATCCTAAGCGTCAGTCTGGCCAACTGGCGCTATGAACGGATCCCTAACCTTCACTGGGTAGACTATGCCCAGCGCATTGAAGCGGGGGAAAATATCCCCGTCATACCCCTTAATCCCGCTGGTTGTACTTTTTCGCATCCGGGCCGTCATCAACCACGGTGAATTTTTATGGGTGTGGCGCTTAATTCCCGAAGCCAGAAGAGGATTGAAATTGTCTGACCGTAATTCTCAATCCAACTACATTGTCAAAAACCCTCCTTGTAACTGGATCCTCGGGCCTCATCGGCTCGGAAGTTTGCGTCTATTTTGCCGCGCAAGGCTACACCATCCACGGCGTGGACAACAACCAGCGGGCGGTCTTCTTCGGTCCGCAGGGCGACACCCGCTGGAACCAGAGCCGGCTCGCTGCCGAGTTGAAGGGCTTTGTGCACCACGAGCTCGACAGCCGCGCCTAGCCGCCACGTGGTGGCACGAATTTGAAACGGACCGCTCCATCCCCGCCCGATTCGTCGGCGAGTCCACCGGTAATCTGGCCCCGGGCCGGCCGGCGGATATCAATCTGGTGCAGGTCAGCCTCGGGTTTGACTGGCACTTGACAGATCGGCTGGTCTTTAGCGCCACTGCCACCGGTTCCCGTGGCGACCACACGCGGCAGGCTTCTGAATTCTCCGGCGGCCTCCGCTGGGAGTTCTAATCCATATCGATGCAGTTGGCGCGAGTGGAACGCGGCCTCCGTGCTTTATCCTGCGGGCGTCGCGCCAACCCGTCCGGGGGCCGGGTTCAAAAGTTCAAGCCCGGTCAAGGCCCGGATTTCGCGGTCGAGACTGACTCAAGGTGAAGTTGCTGGAGGCCCTTCAGCACCACCTCCACCTGTATGTCGCGCTCGCCTTGAAGACAGTGCGCCGTCAAGCGCTTGGGCCCAGCGGTCAGCGGGAAAAAAACACTGCCAGTCACACTGCCGCCCGGCGCCAACGTTATCGGCAAGCCAATCTCACGGGCGAGTTGGAAATGAAAGTCCGCCGTTGGTGCGTGCGTTTCCTCTGTCTTGTGGTGTATTTTCTTATAGAGCCAGAATGGCGAATACGCCACGAGTGCAACTGGAGCGAGGAAGACGGCCGCCCCGACCGCAGCTCCGGCGGCCGGACTCGCCAGCACGTAGATCAGACCGCCAGAGATTGCAGCGCCCCCCACGACTATCGCTCCCTTCTCGCTCGAAGTGGATTTTGCCCATTCTGCTGAGGCGGCAGATGGCGGTGGTGACGAGTCACCAGCCGCCTTCGTTGAAATACCTCCTGCCGAAACGTCAGAATCTATTTCAGCCACGCTTTCTTTTGGCTCGATCGGCTGGGCGTCGGGACCGGCTGCCGGTGGTTTGGCCTGCCTAAGATTATTTAGGTACCATGCTTCAGCCAATCCCGCCTGGTCCAATGTCCAAGGATCACTCGAACAACGCACCTCTCTGTCGCGAAAATCCCGTAAAGTAAAATGCTTCAGTTCAATTGACGCCGGACCGCGATTCGTTACGCGCACGAGATACTCGTCCGGATGCACCTGCCC
>JBAXWQ010000203.1:0-6163 GCA_037128315.1 Opitutia bacterium
GAGGAGAATGACGTCGTGCAGGTCTTCAAACAGGATCAGATTCACAATATCCTCGATGTGCGTGGCCAGGCCGATCGTGGGCGAGGCGGTGTTGAAGTGCTCCCCGAGGCCGCTGAGGGAGGGACGGTAAACTTTCCAGCCCTGGGCCTCGAGCAGCGGGGCGACCTTTTTCATCTGCCAGCCACCGGCCCAGGCGCCGTGGACGCTGACCAAAACGGGCGGTTTGGCGGCGGATTCTCCGGCGGCGGAACCGGCGGTGAGAATAATTCCAACGAGGCAAGAGAGAAGGCGGAGTTTCATGGAAGCGAGCAGAGGTGCTGGGATGGAATGCTAGATCCAACGTCGAACCCGACGCTGGTAGTCGAGGTAGCTGGCCCCGAATTTGGCGGCGAGGTAGCGCTCCTCGCGCTTGATCACGCCGCAGTGCAGGGTAAGGGCCAGGAGAGGCAGAAGCAGCAAGGGCAGCAGGCCGTTCGCCAGCAGGCCCAAGCCCGTGAATACCATGCAGAGCGAAAGGTACATCGGATTGCGGGTATAGGTGTAGGGTCCGGCGGCCACGATGGTCGTGGCCGGCAGGCCCGGATTCACGTTCGTGCCGGCGCGTTTCATGGTGCGCGCCGCCCAAAGCGACTGGGCTCCGGCGGCGACGAGCAGCACGATGCCCAGGACCCGCGCCGGCAGCATCGGCAGCAAGGGGATGGGGTGCAGCCAGTGGGCGGCGCCCCCGACCACGACATAGCACGCCAGAATCAGCGGCGGAAAGGCGATGACCCCGGCGTTGTCTTGGCGCGCATCTGTCATGGATGCAGACATGCCATCTTGGCTGCTTTTCGACGATGCCAAAAATGCGCAATTTCTGGATGAGCGAGCGGACCTGACCCCTGCGGGGGACACGGGGGGCCGGTTTCAAGATTGTTACGGCTGGGTGTCACTCGTCGACTCAGGTTGAATATTTTGGATTGGGACCCAATGCTTGGCGCATGACAGTGTCGATCCCGTCAGCCGAGCCCAGCCCCCTGCGCGCCCTGGTGGGGCACAGTGAATTCGTCCGGGGGGACGAGAAGCTTGAGGCTGTGCAGCAGCGTTTTGCGACCAGCCGGCATGATTTTATGGCGGTGGTCGAGGGCCGCCAACTCCTCGGTCTCTGTGCACGGCGCGACATTGGCACGCTGTTGGGGGCCCGCTATGGCTTTGCCCTTTATGCCCGGGCGGAAGTGCGGCAGCACCTGACCCCGGACGCCATTAAGATCAGCGTCGACACCCCACTGACCGAAGTTTTGCAAACCATCGCCGGCCGGCGCGATGAGCATTTCTATGACGATGTGCTGCTGGTTGACCGCGCCGGGGATTTTGTCGGCCTGGTCTACGTGCGCAACCTGGTGCGGCAGCAAACTACCATGTTGATGGGCAATATCGCAGAGCTTGAGGTCAGGCAGCGGGAGATTGCGGAAAAGAACCAGAAAATGGAAGATGACCTGCGAATGGCGCGCGAGGTCCAACTGGCCATGCTGCCGCGGGAGTTTCCCATGTGCCGGAACGGGGGAGCGCGTGACGACGGATTGGGGTTTGCCCACCTTTATGAGCCCGCGGGCGGGGTGGGTGGAGATTTTTTTGACGTTATCGCCATATCGGACACCCAGGCCGGCATCATCATCTGCGACGTCATGGGCCACGGGGTCCGGTCCGCCCTGATCACCGCCATGGTGCGCACGATGATAGAGGAACTGCGATCGGACGCGACTGATCCCGCAAAACTGCTAACGCGATTAAACGCCCACCTCACCAAATTGCTCCTGCGCACCGGCGACATGATTTTTGTCACGGCGGTCTATGCCGTGATCGATGTCGCGAACCAGCGGCTCACCTATGCACAGGCAGGACATCCCACCCCCCTGCACTGGAGTGCGCTGACGGGTCAGGTTCAGTCCTTGCCGGAAGGGGACAAGATTGGCGGCCTCGCCTTGGGCCTGCTGGAGGACTCGGTCTATGCCGCCGCCCAACTTCCGCTGCTGGCCGGGGACCGGGTCTTGTTTTTCACCGACGGTATCACCGAGGCCGCCAATGCGCAGGGGGAGGAATTTGGGACGCCTCGGCTGGGCGAGTCGCTGCGCAGCGGGGCTGGCAGTTCACTCAGCGCAACTCTCGCCGGGGTCAGGAACAATGCCTGGCAATTCTCCGCCGCGCAACCATTCGGGGACGATGTTTGCCTGGTGGCCTGCGAATTGCGCTGCTGACTCCGGCCGGGGCCCGCTAGATTTGCTCCAGGGGCAAGGTATGGAGTCTAAGCTCTGGATTCTTCTCCGTGAAGTAGCGCATGCTCCATTCGTTGGGGAACAACGCGACGGGGTGGTCGAACTTGTCCGCCCCAAAACCAACGCCGGTGGCCACAATCAGGCGGGTGAAGTCGAAGGCTTTGTTGGGCACCTGCATTGACGCCGGAATCTCAAGCCACCGCAGCAGATTCCAAGGAGTGGGAGTAAGCCGCGATTCGGCGTTGTACTCCGCCTTCAGTCGGTATTCCACGACCTCGAACTGCAGCGGACCGACCGCCGCGAGCAATGTGGAACCGGATGGGGCGTTGCGGGCCGAGAAGGACTGGACGACCCCTTCCTGGAGGAGCTGCTCAAGGCCGGCGCGAAATTTCTTCGAATCAGAAGGATTCGGATTGGAGATGTAGATGAAGACCTCGGGCGGGAAGCGGGGGATTTCGTCGTAGGCGATGGTCCGATCTTCCGTGAGGGTGTCGCCGATGCCAAAGGAATCGTGCCCGACCAGGCCGATGACATCGCCCGGCCAGGCCACGTCCACCGTCTCGCGCTCCTGGCCGAACAGCTTGTGCGACGAGGAAAGGCGCACCTGCTTGCCGGTGCGTTGGTGGGTGACCACCATGTCGCGTTCGAACTTGCCGGAACAGACCCGAAGAAACGCGATGCGATCGCGGTGGTTCGGGTCCATGTTGGCCTGGATCTTGAAGACGAAGCCGGAGAATTTCTCGCTCGTGACCGAAATCTCGCGGGCCGCGGTGGGCTGGGCAAGGCCCGGCACGGTCACGCTGACGGAGGTCCGGGGCGCGGGGGGGACGGAGTCCTTGAGGAAACCGTCCAACAGCAGCTGGATGCCGAAATTGTTCACCGCGCTCCCGAAATAGACGGGGGTCTGCTGGCCGGTCTGGATGGCCTTCAGGTCGAAGGCATGGCCGGCCCCATCGAGCATCTCGAGCTGCTCCTTGACCTCGTTGTAGGTGTAGTCGTCGAGCTTGCCGCGGACGGCCTCGTCGTCGAGGGAGGTCACATTGACCGGTGCCTGGTATTTGCCGCCGGGGACGCGCTCAAAGAGGTGGACTTCCCTGGTGCGACGGTCGAAGACGCCCTTGAAGGTCGGGCCGTTGCCGAGCGGCCAGATGACCGGCGAGCACTGGAGGCCGAGGACGCTTTCGAGCTCATCGAGCAGGGCGAACGCATTCAGCGTGGGGCGGTCGCATTTGTTCATGAACGTGAAGATCGGCACGCCGCGGCGCCGGCAGACCTCAAAGAGTTTGCGCGTCTGCGCCTGCACGCCCTTGCCGGCGTCGATGACCATGAGGGCCGCATCCACCGCGGTGAGCACCCGGTAGGTGTCCTCGGAAAAGTCCTTGTGCCCGGGCGTGTCGAGCAGGTTCACGGCGCAGCCGGCGTAGTCGAACTGCAGCACGGTGGAGGAGATGGAAATACCGCGCTGTTTCTCGAGTTCCATCCAGTCGGAGGCCGTGGCGCGCTGGTTCTTGCGGGCGGTCACCGACCCGGCGAGATGGAGGGCATTGCCATAAAGCAGGAACTTCTCGGTCAGGGTCGTCTTGCCCGCATCGGGGTGCGAAATGATCGCAAACGTGCGACGGCGGGCAATTTCCTGGGTGGGTGACATGGCGGGCGGGAGCGGGGAGCGAGGCGCAGGGTGGCGAGAAAGGGTGGGTGAGAGTGAGTTGGGCAGGAAACGGGGCCGAGGCTTCAAGGGGAAGCCTTTTTTGGACCAAGCCCGGGGCCAAAGCCCAAGGGGCGTGAGGTCGTTTCCCCCATTTTGTGCTTCTGCGAGCGGGCAAAGCGGTAATGATAAGCAGGTGATCCCTTCCTTAAAGTTAAAGCCCAATGCCAATTCACGGGTCCTCGCGGGCCACCCCTGGGTCTTCGCGAACGAATGCGTGGAATTGCTGCCGGCGGCCCACGATGGGGCTGTCGTGGAATGCCGCGATCGCACCGGCCGATTTCTCGGCACGGGCATTTACAACAGCAAGTCACAGATCGTTTGGCGGCGCCTCAGCCGCGACCGGGTGGCCTTGGACGCCGCCTATCTGCGATCGGCGCTGGAGCGGTCCCTGGCCCGGCGGGCCGGGCTGGCGGATTTCAAGCGTCTGGTCTGGTCGGAGTCCGACGATCTGCCCGGGGTGGTCATCGACCAATTCGGCGACACCCTCGTGGTGCAGATCCAGACCCTGGCGATGGAGCAGCGGGCGGCCGAACTCAGCGACCTACTCGTCGAGCTGGTGAAGCCGGCGGAGATCATTTTTCGCAACGACGCCAATATCCGCAAACTCGAGGGTTTGCCCGCCGAGGTGCACACGCGCTCCGGCCAGACTTGGGAACCCCGCTGGGTCAAGATTGACGGCCTCGACTACTGGCTGGACCTGCAGGGTGGGCAGAAGACCGGATTCTATCTCGACCAGCGGGCCCAGCATGTGGCCGTGGCCCGGCATGCGGCGGGCAAGCGCGTGCTGGATGCCTTCTGCAACCAAGGTTCCTTCGCCCTGCATTGCGCGCGGGCCGGAGCGGCCAGCGTGCGCGGGCTGGACAGCGCGTTCGACGCGGTCGGGCAGGCCAAGAAAAATGCCGAGCGCAACGGGCTGGCGGCCGAATTTGTCGCCGCGAATGTTTTTGACTGGTTTACCGCCCAGCGGGAGGCGGCTCCGGCCTGGGACCTGATCATCCTGGACCCGCCGCCCTTCGCCAAATCCAAGTCGGCGCTGGAGGGCGCCCTGCGCGGTTACAAGGAAATCAACCTGCGCGCGATGAAGGCGCTGACTTCCGGGGGCATCCTCGCAACCTACAGCTGCTCCCATCACATGCAGGATGCCCAGTTGCGGGAAGTGTTGTCCGAGGCCGCCGCGGACGCCAAGCGCCGCGTGCATGTGCTCGAATGGTGTCATCAGCCGGCGGATCACCCGGTGCTCATCACGATGCCCGAGAGCGAGTATCTGCGGGGTTACATTCTGCGGGTGGAGTGATTCCTGCTGCGCATCGCCGGGTTGGCGGCGCTGGAGGGGGCACGTCCGGTGGACCGTCGCACGCCGGCCCGCCGGGACGCGGGCCCTCCGTTGGTCGACGAGGCTTAGCGCTGCCGGGCCGCGTCGTCCAGGTTGCGCCGGGTGGTCCGGAGTTGTGCCAACTCCGTTTCCATCATGGCCAGGGACTCGCGCGTGGCGGGACGCTTCATGGACTCGAGCACGTCGCGTTCGGTCTGGAGCAGGGCGACCCGGCTGGCCGCGACAGCGGAAAGGTGCTCGGCGGAGTTGCCGCCAAAGAGGGCGGCGGCATTGGCGACTTGGGAGTTGTTGAGCGTCTTATCCAGTTCGCTTGACTTCACTTTCTTCTCCTCGCGAGCAATCAGCTTGTCCAGTTTGCGAATCTCAACGTCGATTTCGTGCAGGCGGCTCTGGCGGACCTCGATCGTGGGCAGCACCAGGACGGGGGGCGGCGGGGCGGGCGGGGTTGCCTGGGCGGGAACGGCGGGCTTGTTGCTGGCGGGGGTCGCCGGGGTGCTTTCTGTGGCGCCCAGCAGGGTGGCGCTGAGGCCGAGGCTAAATCCAAACAGCAGGGGGCGGAAGCAGGACGGGTTCACGGGGACAGTTTGGGCGGAGACGGAAGGTGGGCAAGGGTAGATGTCCGCCGGACGTGAACGTATCCGCCCACGAGAAGGCCGGACCTTGCGGTCCGGCCATTCGAGAGTGCGGTGAAGTTTGGGTTCCGGCCGACGGCCAACTACATCTTGCCGCCGAAGATGGCGCTGCTGCCCAGTTCCTCCTCGATGCGGAGGAGCTGGTTGTATTTGGCCACGCGGTCGGTCCGGCAGAGCGAGCCCGTCTTGATCTGGCCGGCGTTGGTCGCGACCGCGATGTCGGCGATGGTCACGTCCT
>JBAXWQ010000204.1:0-6080 GCA_037128315.1 Opitutia bacterium
GGCTCCCTCGCTTTTCGCTTGGGTCAAGCCCTCCCTGGTTTCATCGAAGATAAAAAAGCCCGCCGGAACGGCGGGCTTGATCTAACATCGAGGGTGCAGGGATCAGAATTTCGCGGTGAGCGACAGCACCGCCCGCCCGGGCATTCCGCGCTGCTGGTTGGCGGGAAAATACTCGATGTCGGCCATGTTCTGCCAATTAAGCACGGCACCCATGTTCCAGCCGCCCTGCTTCCAGTCATACCCGATAGCGGAATTCCACAAGGTCTCCGCGGGAAGATAGAGCAAGGGGTTGTTGGTCCGCTGGGCTTTCCTGCCCGTGTGATTGAAGCCCGCGCCGACCCAGAAGCCCTTAAATGCGCCGGTCGAGAAAGAATAGCGGGTCCAGAGGTTGAACAATTCCCTGACCGTCGCTTCCGGATTGGTTCCGATGAAGACTTCCTCCCCCGGTGGCACTTTTTTCACCTTGATGTCGTTGATCGCCCCGCTGGCATACACCTGCCAGTTGTCCATCGGCGTCCAGGTTACCTCCGCCTCAATGCCCTGGCTGCGGTCAATGGTGCCCTGGAGGCTGTTCGTCACCGTGACGCCGAGCGTGTTGAAGGAATTGAAACGCAGGATGCGATCCTTTTGGTCAATCTGGAAGACGGCCACGGTGGACGAGATCCGTCCGCCGAGAAAGTCGGTCTTCAGGCCAAATTCGTAGCCTTCCGACGTCGTGGGTGCGGCCGGGCCGATGGGAACGTTCTCCTTGGTCAGGGCTGACGGGTTGTTGACATACGATTGACTGTACGAGCCATAAAACATCACGTCGCGCGTTGCTTTCCAGCCCAGTCCGACCTGCGGGGTCGTCTTCTTGGCCGAAACCTTGCCCACACTGGCCGCAGGGTTCAGGAGGTTGTCGGTCGAGCCCGAAGACTGGTTGTACCGTGCCCCCACCACGGCGTTAAGCCGGTCGGCAAAGAAACTGGCATTGAGCAGCCCATAGATCGCCGAGTTGCGGGCCGGGTTGCGGTTGTTGGTCGTCAAGGGTTGAGCCGTGACATCAAAGTCCGTGTTATAGTCCCAGGTCGCGGGATTCTTGATATCCCACACCGGGAAGAAATTTGCGGTGGGGCTCGACCGCAAACGGCTTTTGCCCTGCGACTCATTGTAGTAAAAGCCGACCAGCGGCTTCAGCTTGGCCCCGTTGACCAGATAGCTGCCGGCAAACTCGACCTGCGTTGTGTCGCCCTGGCCCCAGTCCTCCTGCAGGCGCTTGCGCCGACCCAATTGGGCCTGAGGCGCGAGCAGCGCCAGCTGGATATTATTGAGCAGGTCACGGGCGTAGGCATACGCCGCAATCTTATAGTTGGCGGCGGAGATCGGCAGGGTCGCGCCGGAGGGATAATAGCTGGTCGGCACGGTGATACTGACGGCACCGAGGCCCGTGAGCTTCTGTTCAACCCGCCGCTTGTTCCAGTTAAAGTTGGCGCGGGCGTTCCAATGGTCGGACAGTTTGGCCGTCAGTTCCGCATTCACCGACTCGTAGTCCGTGTGGCGATAATCGTTATTGGAAACGTAATTAAAGTCCCGGGGCAGCGGATAGTAGGTCAAGAAACCCGGATCCGTGTTATTCAGCGGATCGATCAGCAGCCCGGTGGCACTGAGGATGCCGCTGGCGGGGAGCACGCCGACAATCTCCGTGTTGGGCTTGAGCTGCGCCCCGGGCGGCGTCTCCTGGCGGGAAAACCACTGGTAATCCACCGTGAGGGCGATGCGGTCATTGATGCGCCACGTGACAACCGGGGCCAGCACCCGGGTGCGCTGCTTGCCGGGGTTGATGTATTCGAAGCCGTTTTCCAGCGTTCCATTGAACCGGAAAAGCAGCTTCTTGCCCACGAGGGGCTGGTTGACGTCGAGTGATGTGCGCCAGAAGTTTTGCGTGCCCAGCTGGCCATTGACCACGGACTGCGCCTTGTCCCGGGGGCGCTTGGTGATGTAATTGACCGTGCCGCCAGGGGCCACCTGACCGTACAGGAGGGAGGAAGGACCCTTGACCACCTCCACGCGCTCAACGGTCGACGTATCGACGTAACCCTCACCCACAAAGCCGTTGTGCTGCGGAGCCTGGTCAAAGCCGCGGATCGTGTAGACCGAGTTGCCAGCATTGAACTCCTTGCCCGCGCTGGTGACGCTGGGCGCGTACTGCACCACGTCAAAAAGATCGCGGGCGCCGATGTCGGTGATGAACTGTTCGGTAAATGCACTGATCGCAAACGGCAGATCCTTGATCGGTGTGTCCACGCGGGTCGCCGAGACCGAATTGCCGGCGCGATAGCCGACGTCCTGGCTGGTAGAGACAGAGAAGGTGGGCAAGACCAGGGTCTCCTGGGTGGCCGTGGGGGCCGGGGAGGGCGACTGGGCGCCAGCCTGTAGCGCAAGCAAGGCCAAGCAGCAGCAACTAGCTGACTGGGCCCGCGAGAGTACGACAGAGTAACGAAGGGTCATGGGTTAGGGGGTTGGGGGTTGTTAGGCTAATAATTATGATACGGTCTTTATTACAAGTGAATTTTTACGTTATGATTTGTTTGGTAATATTTATATAATCTGAGTTTTCCACCGGGAGAGGCTCTCAAAGCTTGGCCGATAGATTTTCTTTGACAGCTATATATGGCCTATTTTTGGCTTGCAGAGAAATAACTCGTGGCCAACGTCGCAACCGTCATGCCTGCCCCGGCTCCCAAGTTTGATTTCTCTGTCTTGCGCACCCTGCGAGAGCAGCATGAGTTGACCCTTGCCGCGCTTGCCGAGGTGGCGGGCGTCTCCATCGGCGTCATCTCGAAGCTGGAGCGCAACCAGCAGTCGGCCGAGCTCGATACCCTCTACCGCCTCGCGCGCGCCTTCGGCCTCAGTGCCACCGACCTGCTCGCCCTGTGTGAGTCGGGGCTCGTGCACCGCACCGCGGAAAAGGCCTACCGCTCCGGCGACTTCAAGTTCCGGCAGGTCAAATATGCCAATGTGGTCGCGCACCTCGGTTCCGCGCCCGTTGGCGCCAAGGTCAACCGCCCGGAAATCCACCACGACGACACCGAAGTGTGCTGGGTCACCACTGGCCGCATCCGCGTCACGCTGCCGCACGAGACCGTCGAACTCGGCGCCGGCGAGAGCATCCAATTCGACGCCATCCAGCAGCATGTCTACGAGTCCCTGGCCGATTCCGAGTTCGTGATTCTCCACCTGCGGAAGGACAAGCGTTATTGAATACGAACCCAACCGCCGATGTTAATGGCGAGCCCTCCCCTCTCCTCAAAACACAACCCATCAGTCGCTGCCCAAGGTTAACCCTCCGATTTCCATGAAAGTCGATCAAGCCCTCCAACCTGCTGACCTCACCCCCGCACTCCAGCGCTTCTGGAAGATATCAGGGGAGAAACTTAATCTCATCCACCGTGACTACGTGCCGGCCGATGGGGCCCCGGTCTTCACTGTCGCGGGCAAATATACCGCCCGGGGCTGGACCGAGTGGACCGAGGGTTTCCTGTATGGCTCCGACCTGCTGCAGTTTGACGCCACGGGCGATGCGTCCTTTGCCCAGCGCGGCGCCGACTACACGGTCAAGCGCATGGCCTCCCATGTCTCGCACATCGGCGTGCACGACCACGGCTTCAACAACCTCAGCACCTACGGCAACTGGCTACGCCTCCAGCGCGAAGGCAAGCTCCCCGCCAATCAGGTCGAGTCCTGCGCACTGGCGCTCAAGGTCTCCGGGGCCATCCAGGCCGCCCGCTGGTCCAAGATCAACGGCGGGGGCGGCTACATCTACTCCTTCAACGGCCCGCACTCCCTGTTCGTCGACACCATCCGCTCCGTCCGGATCGTGATGGTGGCCCACGCCCTCGGCCATCGCCTCATGGGCGAAAACGACGCCGCCCACTCGCTGCTGGACCGCGGTCTGCAGCACATCGCCGCCACGGCGAAATACTCCATCTTCTATGGCGAGGGGCGCGACAGCTACGATGTACCCGCTGAACGCGGCCGCACAACCCACGAGGCCATCTTCAACCCGAACGACGGCCGTTACCGCTGCCCCAACTCGCAGCAGGGCTTCTCGGGCTTCACCACCTGGACGCGCGGCCTCGCCTGGGCCATGGTCGGCTTCGCCGAGGAGCTGGAGTTCCTCGACACCCTCCACGAGTCCGAGCTCGCCCCCTACGGCGGCCGGACCAAATTGCGCGAACAGATGCTCCAGGGCGCCATGGCCACCTGCGACTGGTTCATTGCCCACACTGCCCTTGACGGCATCCCCTATTGGGACGGCGGCGCCCCGCACCTCGGCCAGCTCGGTGATTGGCGGGCGCGCCCAGCCGAGCCATTCAACGACTTCGAACCCGTCGACAGCTCCGCCGCGGCCATCGGGGTGCAGGGCCTGCTCCGCTTGGGCCGCTATCTCGGCCTCGAATCCGCTGCAGGCAAGAAATACTGGCAGGCTGGCCTCACCACCATGCGCACGCTGCTGGCCGAGCCCTACCTCGGGACCGCGCCCACCCACCAGGGCCTGTTACTCCACTCCGTCTACCACCGACCGAACGGCTGGGATCACATCCCCCCCGGTCGCAAGATTCCCTGCGGCGAGGCCTGCCTGTGGGGCGACTACCATCTCCGCGAGGCGGCGCTCTACCTGCAGCGCATCATCCGCGGCGAGAAATATTACACCTTCTTCGGTTGCCTCACATGAGCCCCGCTACCCCGCTGCCCGACCTCTCCCGGCTCTGCATCCACACGATCACCACCAAGCCGTGGGCGATCGAGACCGCCGCCGCCAAGTTCGCCAAGGCGGGCGTCAAGGGCATCACCGTCTGGCGCGATACCCTCACCGGACGCGACATCGCGAAAACCGGTCAACTGATTCGCGACCAGGGCCTGGCCATTGTCTCGCTCTGCCGGGGCGGTTTCTTCCCTGCGGCGTCTGCCGCCGATCGCGCAAAGGCGCTCGACGATAACCGCCGCGCCATCGCCGAGGCGCACGCCCTCGGCGCGCCGCTCATCGTTCTCGTCTGCGGCGCCGTCCCCGGTCAATCCCTGGTCGAGTCGCGCCAGCAGATCCAGGACGGCATCGCCGCGCTGCTGCCCGAGTGCCAGGCAGCTCAGGTGAAACTTGCCATCGAGCCGCTCCACCCAATGTATGCCGATTCCCGCTCGGCTGTGAACACGCTCGGCCAGGCCAACGATATGGTCGAGGCGCTCAGGTCGCCCTACGTCGGCGTCGCCGCTGACGTCTATCATCTCTGGTGGGACCCCGCACTCGAGGCGGAGATCGCCCGTTGTGGCCAGCTCAACGCCTTGTTCGCCTACCATGTCTGCGACTGGCGCACACCCACCACTGACTTGCTGCTTGATCGCGGCCTTATGGGCGAAGGTTGCATCCCCCTTCGCCAGATCCGCGCCTGGGTCGAGGCCACCGGCTTCAAAGGCTTCAACGAAGTCGAGGTCTTCTCCAACCGGCTCTGGGCGATGGATCAGGACGAATACCTCAAGAAAATCGTCCAGGCCTACAAAGATCACGTCTGATTCTTTCACCACTAATCAACCCTAACAGAATACTAAGCCAAACCCTGCTCTGCCATTGGTGAGTCCTTAGTGGCCATGAGTGGTTAAAACAACTTCCCAAAATGAAAACGCACAAAATCGGCATCATCATGAACGGCGTCACGGGACGCATGGGCACCAACCAGCATCTCATCCGCTCCATCAAGGCCATCATGGACCAGGGCGGCGTGAAGCTCTCCGACCACGAGGTCATCATGCCCGACCCTGTGTTGGTCGGTCGCAGCGAGGACAAGCTCAAGGCCCTCGCCGCCCGGGTGGGAGTCGCCCGCATTTCCACCAACCTCGACGCCGAACTGGCGAAGCCGGACAACCAGATCTATTTCGACGCCACCCTCACCGGCCAGCGGCCCAATGGGGTGCGCAAGGCCATCGCGGCCAAGAAACACATCTATTGCGAGAAGCCCACCGCCACCACTTCCGCCGAGGCCCTGGCGCTCGCCAAGGAAGTCACCGCCGCGGGCCTCAAGAACGGAGTGGTGCAGGACAAACTCTGG
>JBAXWQ010000205.1:0-6054 GCA_037128315.1 Opitutia bacterium
AGGGGCTTTATGCCCCGATGCCAGGCGCTCAAGTGCGGCGCAGGTTGCGAATCGGGGCATAAAGCCCCTCCTACAGCCAGAATCTTGCGCTGTTACCTAGGAGTGGAATTGTAGGGCGGGATCGCTGATCCCGCCGATGGCGAGCGCCGGCGGGGTCAGCGACCCCGCCCTACATTCAACGAAATCCCACACCAAAAGGTGGAACCCCGGTGTCAGGTCAACCCACCCTGCCCGCGGTTCGCCGTACCCGACGGTGTGGTCCCCAAGTAAATCGCCACGGCTTGCGCGCGCCGGTTGACGCCCAGCTTTTGGTACAAGGACACCAGATAGTTTTTCACCGTGTTCACGCTCAGCGCCATGAGGTCGGCGATTTCCTTGTTGCTGCGCCCGGCCGCCAGCTCGGCCAGGACCCGTTTTTCCTGCGGCGAGAGCAAGGCCAGGCCCGTGGGTCCCGTCAGCTGGTTTTGTTGCTGGCGCACGAGGTCGAGCACGCTGGTGGCTACCTGACCGGCAAAAACCGGCCGACCCATATGCACGTCCACGATAGCCTGGATCAGGGCCGGCGGGTTGATCTCCTTGAACAGATAACCATGCGCGCCGGCCAAAATGGCCTCCTGGATGGTGCGACTGTCGGTGGACGAGCTCAGGACCAGCACCCCGGTCTTGGGCAGCGACTGGCGCAACAAGCGACACACATTCAGCCCACTGCTGTCGGGCAAGCGCAGGTCCAGCAGCACCACATCCGGCAGCAACCGCCGGGCCTCGCTCAGACCGGCGGCGGCGGTGCCGGCTTCACCCACGATGACCAGGTGCTCACCCGTGGGCTCACTGGCAATCGCCGCGCGCACACCTTGCCGGACCAGCGGGGAGTCCTCGATCAGCAAGACCCGGATGGGGGATGCCGTGCTCATGGCGCGGTGGTCGGCAGGATCAGGCCGATCTGCGTGCCCCAGCCGGGGACGGTATTGATCTCCAGGCGCCCCCCCAGGGCCAAGGCGCGTTCGGACAGATTGTTCAGGCCATACCCGCCCGGTTTCGGAGTTTGCAGGTCAAACCCCACCCCGTTGTCGAACACGGTCAGCCGCGAGCCGTCCGGCGTGCGTTGCCAGGAAACAGCCAGTTGGCTAGGCTGACCGTGCCGCATGGCGTTGCTGACCGCTTCCCGCACGAATTGCAGGGTCTGGTTCAAAAAGTGGGCCGATTGCCGGGCGATCAAGTCATCGTCCAGGTCTAACATCACCCGGGCCGGCGTTGGTCCCTGCAGCTGCTTGATTACCTGCTCCACCGCCTCGCCAAAGGGGATGTCCTGCAGATTGGGTTTAATTTCCTCAATGTGACCCCGCAGTTCCAGAATGATCCGGTTCAAGGCGTCCCGGGTCTCATTGAGCAACTGCTGGGCGGCCGGCGGATCCATGGCCACCAGGGATTGAACGCGACTGAGGGTCATGCCGGCGGCAAAGATGCCCTGAACAACGCCATCGTGTAAGTCACGGCCCAATTGCGCCCGACTATCGATACTGCGTTGCAACTGCTCGCTGTTGCGTAGCGAAGCCTGCAGGACGCGAGCCATGTCGCCAAATTCGTCCTTTTGCTCCAACAGCGGCGCCAGCTTGCTGGGATCACCCCCGGCCAGGCTGGCGTGGATGCGGCGGAAAGGCCGCAAAATCCAGAACTGGAGCATCAGGCCCACCACTAGAATCAAACCGGCGTTGCTTAGGATGAAATAGGTGGTCTCGAGACTTTCATCTGCGGAATCCTCGGACGGAGCGCTCTTGGTCTGAATGGACAGCCCCGCCAAGGGCTGTCCACGATGATCAAGCACGGGCAGCCAGACCTCCCGGCCGCTGGCGGCAAGGTCGCCCTCGTGTGCCGGTGCGGCGGAGGTCAGGGTGACCTTTGCTTGGGCGGCATCCGCCAGGTCATCCAGCACAGCTTCATCCCAACGCCGGGCGGCGAGCAACCAGCCCGGGGCCGAGTCCGACGAATTCAGTTTGGCCTTGGCGCGGATCGGCAGGCCTTGAACCTGATATAAATCACCCTCCAGAAATACCGCGAAGCTGAAGAACCGGTTCTGCTGCAAAAGCCCGCGCAGTTCCTCCGCGGGCAACGGCAAGCCGGCAAGCGGCTTGTCGGCAATATGGTCGTAGCCAGAAATCAGCGCCCCCTGCCCGCTGACCACCCACAGGGCATCGACCCGGTAGATGCTCAGCTTGCCCCGCACATAATTCTCGACCCATGACGGGTCGCGCTTGACGACGGAATCCACCATTTCCGCCCGGCTGGAGTAATTTCGCAGAAAACGGTAGACGGAGCGGAAACTCCCAGTGGCCAATTGCTGCAAACGGGTCACCTGCGCCTGAGACTGCGCCTGCTGCTCGTTCGCCTCTTCGACGTTCTGGGTCCATTGGAAGTGCCAGAAAAATAGGCTGGCACACAGGGCCAGGACCGAAAGCAGCAAGATGATGCGAATTTTGATCGTCATGGGTTCAGCCCCTTGGGCCGGCCCAGCATAGCGCCCAATCACTCCCGGCACGCAATTCCTTTCTGGGCCGACCGCGCCGTGCAGCCTCCAAACGCCGCATAAGGATACTCTAATCCAGAAAGAGGCCCTTTCTAACCCGGCCGATGCTAATCTGCCGCCGCATGAAAAAACATCTCCTGGCCTGTCTCGCCGCCACCCTGGCGCTCACCGTCCCCGCCGTCGCCGTCGCCGCCACCGCCTCGGCGGAGACGATCAACAACCTCAACGCCGCCTATCAGGGCGAATCCAATGCCAGCGTCCGCTACCAGGCTTTTGCAAAAAAGGCCGATGCGGAAGGCCTCGCCCAGGTGGCCAAGCTCTTCCGGGCCGCCTCCGCCGCCGAGGCGATTCACCGCGACACGCACAAGGCCACGATCCTCAAGCTGGGCGGTCAGGTCGCCGCGGTGACCCTCGACGCCGTCACGCCGGGCACCTCCGCCGAAAACCTGCAGGCCGCGATCAGGGGCGAAAGCTATGAGCGCGACACGATGTATCCGGCGTTTCTCCAGAAGGCCAAGGCCGAGGGGGCTGAAGCCGCCGTGCGCTCCTTCCATTTTGCCGTCTCCGCCGAGAAGGAACACGCCAGGCTCTACGCGGACGCCCTGGCGCAGCTCGGCAAAAATCCCGTGGTCGACTACTACGTCTGCCCAACCTGCGGTGACACGGTGGCGGGCCGTCCCACCAAGGAAAAATGCGGCACCTGCCGGGGCGCCACCGAAAAGTTCATTGCGATCAGCTAACCAATAAATCGCCGCACCCGCGACGCCCATTTCCCATGCTTGCCCTGCTCGCTCTGCCCAGTCCCCTGCATCCCGCCGCAGTCCACTTCCCCATTGTCCTGCTGCTGCTGGGCACCGTGGTCGCCATAACCGCCGCCTTCACCCGGCGCTGGCAGCTGCCGCTGGTCGCAGCCGTGCTCCTCGGCCTCGGCGCCATCGGCACCGTGGTCGCGGTGCAGACCGGCGAAAGCCAGGGCGAGGTGGTGGGCGAAACCCCGGCCATTGAGGCCGTCCTGGATCAGCATGAGGCATGGGCCGAGCGCACCCAGGTGGCGGCCATCGTCGTCGCCCTGCTCGCCGCCGCGGCCTTGGCCACAACGCGCTGGCCGGTCGCCGCCCGCGGACTTGGCCTCGCCACCGGGGCCGGCGCCCTTCTGGTCGCCTGGTGCGTGATCCAGACCGGCCACTATGGCGGCCAGCTCGTTTATCGTCATGGCGCCGGGGTCAATCTCATGGCCGCCGACGGCACCGCCCCCGCCCCGGCCGGTCAGACCGGCAAGAAAAGCCGGCACGGGGAGCGGGATGATGACTAGGCCATGACAAGATATGCGGAGGTTCCGCACTCGCCCTGTCAAAACCGACGATCTTGCCTCAGATTATGCGCATTCTAGTCGCAGAAGATGAGGCTAGGGTCGCCGCCCATATCCGCTCCGGACTCACCGAGGCCGGCTACAGCGTGGACGTCGCCGCCGATGGTCCGGAAGCCCTGTGGCTCGCGGGCAACCATCCCTACGACGCCATGATCTTCGATGTGATGATGCCCGGTCAGGACGGGATCAGCATTGTCCGTCAGCTGCGCCGCAAGGGCATCCGCAGTCCGGTAATCTTCCTGACCGCGCGTCATGAATTGGCCGACCGTGTGGCCGGGCTGGACGCGGGGGGCGACGATTATCTCGGCAAGCCGTTTTCCATGATCGAGCTGCTGGCCCGATTGCGGGCCCTGCTACGCCGCCAGCGCAACGATCCCCTGGACCACATGCGGGTGGCTGATCTTGAGCTCGACCTGATCGCCCGGACGGCCCGGCGGGGCGGCGAGACCATCGCGCTGACCAATCGGGAATTCGCCCTGCTGGAGCTGCTGATGACCTCCTCGCCCAAGCCGGTGAGCAAGACGGCCATCATCGAGCATGTCTGGGACCAGCACTTCGACTCGGGCTCGAATGTGGTTAACGTCTACGTCAATTACCTCCGCGCCAAGGTCGATCGGCCCGGCTTGCTGCCGCTGATCCACACCGTCCGCGGCGTCGGCTTCGCGCTCCACGCCCCCGCGCCATGAAGTCACTCCACTGGCGCTTCGCGGTCTGGTTCACCCTCAGTCTGCTGGCCGTGCTGACGGTCTTCGTCGGCATCACCTATACCCATCTGCAGCACGAGCTGCGCGTGGAAAAGTGGGAGCGCACCCAGCCTGGCCGGACGGACTGGAAGCTGCACGGCAGCTATTCGGAGTCCGAGGTGGACGACATCGCCGGCGAACTGCGCACCCTCGCGCTGCTTTACGCCGGCCCGGTCGCCCTGTTGGCCCTGGGCCTCGGCTACTATCTCGCCCGCCGGTCATTCGAACCCGTCGCCGTCCTCAACCGCCAGCTGCAAGCCATCGGGGGCCACAGCCTCCAACAGCGGGTCCGGCTGGACGACGCCGACCAGGAGTTCCGGAGCATCGAAAAAAATCTCAACAGCCTGCTCGTGCGCCTGGATGACAGTTTCCGCCAGCTCTCGGAATTTTCCGCCCAAGTGGCGCATGAATTGCGCACGCCCCTGACCCTCCTCCGCCTGCAGGTCGAGGAAGCCGCCGGCCGGATCGAGCCCGGCCTGGCTGAGTCGCTGCAGGATGAACTCCGTCGCCTGTCGGACTATGTGGACCAGTGCCTCCAGCTCGCCACCGCCGAACAGGGCCGGTTGGTGCTGGATCCGCAACCCGTGGCGCTGCGCACCCTGGTGACCGAGATGATCGAGGTCTACGAACTGCTGGCCCGTTCGGCCGACCGCACCCTGCGCGTGGCCGCCGACGAGGATCTGACCGTGCCGGCCGATGCGCGCGCCCTGCGTCAGATGCTGCACAATTTGCTGACGAACGCCCTGCGCCATGGCGACGGCCCTATTTTGGTCTCGGTCAGCCGCGTGGATGCGGCAGTGGTTTGCCACGTGGAAAACGCCCTGGCCAATCGGCCCGTCGCGGCCGCCGCCGGCACCGGTCTCGGCCTGCGCCTGGTGCGCGCCCTGGCCGCGGCCCACGCCGGACTGACGTTTACCAGCGGTCCGCACGCCGGGCGCTACATCGCGGAATTGCGCTGGCCGTAAAACCGGGGCGGGCCCGCCCGGCACCGGCGGTTTCGCCCTATTGGCCGGAAATTAACCGCGGGTTGCAAACCGGCCGTTCTCGGTTTTCTTTGCCGGGCGACTGGCCCGGACCAACACCGGGCTGGCCGCAGCCAGCAACGGTGCTATTCATCTCCTTTTCCCCGCCTCATGCCCGACACCCGCATCCCCGTCACCGTCCTCACCGGCTTCCTTGGCGCCGGCAAGACGACCCTGCTCAACCGCATTTTGACCGAACAGCACGGCAAGAAGATCGCCGTCATCGAGAACGAGTTCGGGGAGGTCGGCGTCGACAACCAGCTCGTCATCCAGAGTGACGAGGAGATCTTCGAGATGAACAACGGCTGCATCTGCTGCACCGTCCGCGGCGACCTGCTCCGCATCCTCAGCCGTCTCATGAAGCGCAAGGATCGGCTCGATGGCATCTTGATCGAGACC
>JBAXWQ010000206.1:0-5977 GCA_037128315.1 Opitutia bacterium
GGGCACTAATCCGGATTAGTGTGATTTAGTGGTTAACCCGCCTTGGGTTTTGGGAGATCGATCCGTGTTCATCCGTGCAATCCGTGGCTAAATCATATGGTTTGGACGGCTCAGGTACCGATAAGGAATGACACGCTCTACCTCCACCAAGTCCACCCGGGCCGCCTACATTGATCAGCGGTTGGCTGAATTGTATCCGGCCACCCCCATTCCCCTGGACCATCGGGACACCTACACGCTGCTGGTGGCGGTGCTCCTCTCGGCGCAATGCACGGACAAGCGGGTCAATCTGGTCACGCCCCACCTGTGGAAACTGGCCCAAGGTCCGGCGGCCATGGCCCGTGTGCCCGTGGAAAAAATCCAGGCCGTCATCCGGCCGTGCGGCCTGTCACCGCAGAAAGCCAGGGCCATCAGCGGGCTCTCCCGGCTGCTGCTGGAGCGGCATGGCGGCGCGGTGCCGAAAACTTTTGCCGAGCTGGAGGCCTTGCCCGGCGTCGGGCACAAGACCGCCTCGGTCGTGATGAGCCAGGCCTTCGGCGTGCCGGCGTTTCCCGTGGACACCCACATCCACCGGCTGGCGCAGCGGTGGAAGCTGACCAGCGGGCGGAACGTCGCACAGACCGAGCGCGACCTGAAGCGGCTGTTTCCCGTGGCGCACTGGAACCAGCTGCACCTGCGGATGATTTACTATGGCCGGGAGCACTGCACTGCGCGGGGCTGTGACGGCACCCGATGCGAAATCTGCCGGACGCTCTTTCCCGGCCGCACCCGGCCGGTGGCGACGCGGAAATAGCCGGGCGCATTTATTGTTTTTCATGCCTTGCCGCCCGGTTGGGTTGGCCTTACTGACTTTCCCCCGTGGCACAGCTTGTGCAGCCCAAGGCATAAACTGGGCTGCCGGGCCGCACCCTTCTCAACGCATCATGGCATTTACGCGGACAGACTCGCCCCGGCGGCTCACGGCAGCCTATGTGCTTTTCGCGACGCTGTGGATCCTGGGCAGCGACGGACTCGCGGCATTGCTGATCGGGGGGAACATGTTCGACTGGCTGGTCAGTTCGTTCAAGGGGCTGCTGTTCGTCACGATCACCGGCGTGATGCTGTACTTGCTGACCAAGCGGCTCGTGCGGCAACAGGCGGCGGCCGCGGCGGCCCTGCGGGAGAACCAGCAGCGATTGGAGCTGACCCTCGCCGCGGGCAATCTGGGACTGTATGATTACTACATCCCGACCGACGAGGTGGAGGTGAACGCCACCTATGCCCGGATGCTCGGGTATGAGCCGACCGGTTTCCGGGAGACGTTTGTCAGCTGGACCGAGCGGTTGCATCCGGGCGACCGGGATCTGGTCATCGCCGCGGTCCGGGAGTGCCTCGAGGGGCTGCAGCCCGAGCTCCGGATTGAATATCGGCTCCGCACCAAGCAGGGCGAATGGCTCTGGATTCTGTCCTTCGGCCGCATCGTGGAGCGGGACGCCACCGGGTGGCCCCTGCGGTTGTCCGGCACGAACACGGACATCACCGACCTGAAGAGCGCGGAGATGCGCACGATGGATGCCCTGTCGTTTGCCAAGACCGTCATGCACACCTCCCCGGTGGGGGTGCTCACCTTCGGTCCGACCGGCAAGGCGGTGACCGCCAACGAGGCGGCCGCCCAGATTTCCGGCACCGCGGTACCCGACCTGCTGCGGCAGAATTTCCGGGAGCTGGACGCATGGCGCCAGCACGGCCTGCTCGCGGCGGCGGAGCGGGCGCTGGCCACGGGCCAGGAAATCGTCCACCGCGGCCCGTACCCCAGTCCGCTGGGCCGGACGAGCTGGATTGAGGCCCGGTTCAAGCCCTTCTATTACCAGAACGCCACGCACCTGCTGGTGCTGCTGAGTGATGAGACCGAGCAGCGTCAGGCCACGGAAAACCTGCAGCTGCTGAACGCGGCCGTGCAGGCCGCCACCAGCGGCTGGGTGATCACCGACGAACGCGGCGTGGTGGAATTCGTCAATCCGGGCTTCACTGTGATGACCGGGTACACGGCGGCGGAGGCGGTGGGGCGCAAGACCAGCATCCTCAAGTCCGGCCGCCAGAGCGCGGCGTTCTACACCGCCATGTGGGAGACCATCCGGCGCGGGGAAGTCTGGCACGGCGAGCTGGAGAACTGCCGGAAGGACGGAACCTTTTACCACGAGCAGATGACCATCGCCCCGATCCGCGATGCGCATGACCGGATCACGCATTATGTCGCCATCAAGCACGACATCTCCGGGCAGAAAAAACTCGAACAGCAGATGGCGCGGGCCCAGCGGCTGGAGAGCATCGGGCTCCTCGCCAGCGGCCTGGCGCACGACCTGAACAACATCCTGGCCCCGATCAGCCTCGCCTCGGAATTGCTCAAGGTGAAGTACCCGGAGGCGGGGGCCGAAAAAACCCTGGAGATGATCTTTCAGTCCGCGCAACGCGGCGCCGGGGTCGTGCGGCAGGTGCTCGCCTTTGCCCGCGGCATCGACGGGGCCCGCACCGAGGTCCAGCCCAAGCACCTGCTCAAGGACATCGCCGGGCTGGTGGATGAGACGTTCCCGCGGAACATCCAATCCCAGCTGGAGATTGCGCCCGATGTCTGGCCCGTCACGGGCGACATCACGCAGTTGCATCAGGTCCTGCTCAACCTGGCCGTGAACGCGCGGGATGCCATGCCCGACGGCGGCGTGCTGCGGCTCGGGGCCAGCAATGTGGTGCTGGAGGAAACGCGCATCCATGGGGTGGACCTGCTCCGACCCGGTCGTTACGTGGCCCTGACCGTGACGGACTCCGGCACCGGCATTTCCCCGGAGGTGATGGAGCGGATGTTTGAGCCGTTCTACACCACCAAGCCGCAGGGCAAGGGCACCGGGCTCGGCTTGTCCACGGTTTACGGCCTGATTCGCAGCCACGAGGGCATGGTGGAGGTGACCAGCGTGCCGGGCGCAGGCACGGAGTTTCGGGTGCTGTTGCCGGCGGCCATGGGCCAGGCGCCGGTGGCGGTGAACCGCCGGGAGGTGTCCGCCGCCTTCCCCGGCGAGGGCCGTCGGCTGCTGATTGTCGATGACGAGGAAGCCATCCGGCTGGTGTCGGAGGAGACCCTGCGGCGGCACGGCTTTGTCGTGGAGACCGCGGTGGATGGCGTGGACGGCCTGGAAAAATTCCGGAATATGCCGGGGGCCTATGCTGCGGTGGTGACCGACATCATGATGCCCCGGATGAACGGCTTTGATATGGCCCGGAATATCCATCAACTGGACAGCGCGGTGCCGATCATCGCCTCATCGGGCATGGCTGGGGACACCGTGGACACGTCCGATGCCGGCCTGGCCAAATACGGCATCCGGACCCTGTTGCTCAAGCCTTACAACGAGGACAAGTTGCTGAATGTCCTGGCCAAGGCCTTTAATGCTACGGCCGCACAAAAGAAGGGTTGATTCACACGAACCGGCTGTTAACCGTCTGCCTCCCCATTGGGGACTCATAGCTCAGTTGGTTAGAGCACCTGCTTCACACGCAGGGGGTCACTGGTTCGAGTCCAGTTGAGTCCACCAGCCTTCGCTCTTCGAGCTACGGCTCGGCAAGCCAGCCCAAATCGGGTCCACACCAAAGTATTAAACGGGTACGGTTGATTTCTTTATCCCATGAAAAACACATCCCTCAGATCGCTTCTCCTCGCTGCTGCAATGTTTGTTGGCAGTTCCGCCTTCGCCGCCGATGCCCCCAAGGAAGGCTCGGCCAGCGTGAACAGGATTATCAGCTCCCTCGTCAAGGCCGACTACAGCGCTTTCGTTGCAGAGGGTGACGCTCAGTTCAAGGAGCTGAAAAAGGAGCAGTTTGCTTCCGTGGCCGCTCAAGTTGCGCCAGTGCTGAAGCCGGGCTATGAAGTGGCATACCTCGGCAGCCTGAACCAAAGAGGCTATCATGTTTCACTCTGGAAGATCAGCCTCAAGACGGGGGGTGATGACCTGCTCGCCACCCTGAGCATGAAGGATGGCAAGGTCGGCGGATTCTATATTCGGTAATATACGTTGCAGGGGCGACGCAGCGGTCCACGCGGCCAAGCCGGCCCGACGCTGCTGAGGTAAACGCTAAACCATTCCGCGTCGACGCAGGCTTGCCCGGGCCGGCAGAATGGGCTGGATTGGTCGCGCTATGTCCTCCGCTGCCAAAACCGTTTTGCTCATGGCCAATGGCGACCTGCGCCAGTCGGCCAACCAAGTCTGCTGGCCCACCCAAGTGGCCATGGAGAAGAAGCTCACTGCGGCCGTGGCCGGCTTCGGCTACAAGCTGACCCGCGCTCATCCCTACAAGCCCAAGGTCAAACACGGCTTCATCGCCTCGCAGCAGGAGGGCCTGGCGGTATTTGCGGGCCTCGATCCGGATGCGCCGCTCATCGTGGCGGAGGCGGTCTGGCAGTACTCGCACCACCTGCTCGCCGGCCTCATGAGCCACCGGGGCCCGATTCTGACCGTCGCCAACTGGTCCGGCACCTGGCCCGGCCTCGTCGGCATGCTCAATCTCAACGGCTCGCTGACCAAGGCCGGCGTGAAATACTCCACGCTCTGGAGCGACAACTTCGACGACGAGTATTTTCTCTCGAGCCTCGCCCGCTGGCTGAAGACCGGGGTCACGACCCACCGGACGCCGCATGTCCGCGCCTTCGCCAAGGCCGCCGTGCCGGCGAAAGCCGCGGCCGTCGCGAAGAAGATAGCAACCGATCTGCGCACGCGGAAGTCCATCATGGGCATCTTCGACGAGGGCTGCATGGGCATGTACAACGCCATCATCCCCGACGACCTGCTATACCAGGTGGGCGTCTGCAAGGAGCGCCTCTCCCAATCCGCGCTCTATTACGGCGCGACCCAAGTCACCGACGCGGAGGCCAAGGCGGTCTTCGATTGGTACATCAGGAAGGGCTTCCGGTTTCACTTCGGCCGCGACGAGGCCACGGAACTGACCAAGCGTCAGGTCCTGCTGCAGTGCAAAACCTACATCGCCGCGTGTCGCATTGCCGACGAGTTCGGCTGCGAGTTGATCGGCATCCAGTATCAGCAGGGCTTGAAGGATCTGCTGCCGGCCTCCGATCTGGTCGAGGGCACGCTCAATTCGACTGACCGGCCCCCGGTCAAAAATGCGGCGGGGAAGGTCATCCGTCCCGGCGAACCCATCGTGCATTTCAACGAGGTGGACGAATGCGCCGGCCTCGACGGCCTGTTCACCAACCGCGTGCATGCCGCCCTGGGCCAACCGAAGGCGAATACGCTCCACGATCTCCGTTGGGGTGATTGGGACAAGTCCGGCACGACGGACGAATATGTCTGGGTGTTTCTCATTTCCGGCAGCGCCCCGGCTGACCATCACATTGACGGCTGGGCGGGCTCTGATTCGCTGCGGCAGCCGCCGATGTATTTCCGGCTGGGCGGCGGCTCGCTACGCGGCATCGCGAAGCCCGGTGAGATCGTCTGGAGCCGCGTGTTTGTCCAGGGCGGCAAGTTGAAGATGGACATCGGCCGGGCCAAGGTGATCGCCCTGCCGCACGCCGAGACGATCCGGCGCTGGAAGGAGACGACCCCGCAATGGCCCATCATGCACGCGGTGACCTACGGGGTAACCCGTGACCTGATGATGGCCCGCCACCAAGCCAACCACATCCAGGTTGCCTACGCGAATTCCGCCACCGCCGCCGATCTCGCCGCCTACACCAAGGCCTCACTCGCGGCCCAGCTCGGCCTCGAGGTCTCCTTCTGCGGCACCAAGGCCGACGGCTCGAAGTTCTGACAGGCGGACATCGCCCATGTTTGCACAACGGAAACGCTCGTCTTCCGGACCCGAATAAGCTCTGCCCATTTGCGCCCCGCCGCCTAGTATCCAGTAACACCAAATAGTTTGGATTCCTGGCGCGGCGGGCAGGGATTTTGTCACAGAGGACACCGAGTTCCGACCCGGAGTGCACCGAGCCCATCTC
>JBAXWQ010000207.1:0-5938 GCA_037128315.1 Opitutia bacterium
AGTAGGTTCATCGCTTGCGACAAGGGAGTGAGGGCAATTTGAGGACGGGTGTCACCGGGAAAAAAGCAGACCAGCTGGCCGTGGGCTTGGCAAGCCGCCCGGCAAAAATGATAACTTCATATTAGCGGTCCTAACCCGCCTCTGAAGGGCCCATGGCTCAGGGACGCGGAGCAGGCAGCTTTTGCCGCGCTGTATCACGCAGCGTTTCCTCCGCCGGCAACAACCGCACTTGCGCTGCGGCCTCCAGACAGCGGCGCGCGGGTGCATACTGCCCAGCCTCCATCAGGACGAGACCACAGGCCAACGCTACCCGGGCTGAACCCATGGAATTTGCCCAAAGTGGTTCCACCAGGCGCGCGGCATCGGCCACGCGGCCCCCGCGCTGCAACTCCAGGGCTTGGGCGGCCGTGATGGCGGCCGGCACTGGGATAGACTTGGCCATTTCGCTCGCGGCCTTTCGCGTTGGGGCATCCAATCGCTGTAGGAGCGTCGCCAACAGCACATGATCGGCCCGCACATCGATTTTCTCCGGGGATGATTTGGCCCAGGAGGAGAGAACCAGTAAAAGCTTGTCAGCGCTGCCCTCCAGCTCAGCTCCGGCCGCCAAGGCCTGCCAGGCCCAGATCTCCGTCGGCGCGACCCGCACCAACTTCCAAAGCGCATTTTCCATTTCCCGCGGCCAGCCAAAGGCCGCCGCCAACCGCGCCCGCGCCCGGAGATTGGGCAATGAATTCCGCGCCAAGGCCAGCGAATCGTTCCAAGTTGCGCCCGCCGCGGCCAAACTGGCGTTCTCCCGCTGCACCCGGGCGGCAAAAATCAGTGCCAGCATCTCGTCGGAGAGTGGACCCCATGCACCGGTGCGCAGCAGCGATTCAAGTGCCCGCCAATCGCGAAGCTGCAGGGCGCACCGGACCTGCTCCTGCTGCAGTTGCGGATCTTTGCGGAACGGCGCGTCCAAAGTGCCCAGCCAGAGCAGCGCTTCCATGGCAAAACCTTGCGCGCGCATCCAGCCGGCCAGATCGACCACATCGCCGGCAACCGGATTGGGTTGCTGTTTCATGTACTCGACGAGGACCGTGAAGTCCGGCGGTCCCGGCTGACCCAGCACCCGATCGCTCCAAAGCCGCAGGAGGGAGGGCCGGGGCATGATGGCCGCGACCAAGGCATCGAGTTCGGCCGGATCCTTTCTCCGGGCGAGATCGCGGATGAGCACCAGGCATGCGCGGATGCGCAAAGGCTCGCCACGAGCCCAAGCAATCAACTGTGTCCGGGCCGAGGCGGCCAGTGTTGGGTCCGATCCCATTAATCGCAGTGCCGCCAAATTGAACTGCATGTCTTTGTCCTCCGGCGCCAGTTGACCCAATTGTCCGAGAGCCTTAACCAATTCCGACCGGTCCCCCTGCAGCGAAGCGAGTCCGGCGGCGGTTCGCCAATAGGTGGTCGTCGCCCGGCCAGGCGGACTTACTGCCCTCAAGGCTTCGGCCGCTACGATGAGGTTGTGCGCCCGTAGGGCAGCTTCGGCGAGACCGAGTTGATTGCGGTCTTCGGCTGGTTCCATCTGCACCAGTTCCTGCCAAGCGGAAAATTCGAGCGGGGACGCCGCTGTGCCGTAAAGCTCCGCCAGCATCCTCCGCGCCTCAAAGTCACGCGGGTTGGACTGCACCGCTCCCTGCAGGGTGAGTTGCGCGCTGCGAAAATCTTGCTCCTGCATATGGCCCCGGGCCAATCGGAGCGCACGGGCATCCAAGTATCGGTTGATTTTAGGGACCAGCAGAAATGTCCCGACCCCGAGTATGACCAACACGACAAAGCCGATTCCCAACCATCGGCGCCAAGGAAAACTAACAATATGATCATCCTCATGAGATGGGACCGGAGAACGTCGCCGGAAGAATCTGTCGAGCACCATGATTGAGAGGAAGATAGGAGGAATACTTTAAAGTCCTGGACCGGAAATATACCTAGTAAAAACAACAGTATTACCTAGTTGAATTTGCAATCACTTTGATGCAATTGGATTATGCATAGGTTGAAATGGACCAGCTGGTCTGTATTGGCCTTTAACGGATACAATGAAACCAGTCCCACGCATGGCAAAATGGCTTACCCGGCTACTTCCTTGGGGCGCCTTGGTCGCAATCGTGTTGAGCCTTTGCCCCCCGCTTGCAGCGCAAACGGCCATCACGGCCGCCACCTTCGGACCCGTGGTGAACAATGCGGACCAGAACAAGTACACCACCCCGGCTGTTACTTATCTGGAGACATCCCAGGCCCTGAGCACATTTACCACCGCTGGCGGAGTCTACAGCGTGCAAAACATGGCAACCAACGCCTACATCCGCCGCAACGCAGTAAATGCCAATAACTCATCAGTCTGGTATAACGGCGCAGCGACCACGGCGCTCAACGGCCAATACAAGGCCACCTTGAATGAAGTGCTGCTTAACAACAATGTCTACATGGGCACGGACAATACGTTCGACAACGGGGCGGCCAACACGACTGGAAACATCGAGCGCCTCGACTTTGCCTGGAATGCCGGGATTCAGATTGGACTCACCGATGGGTTTGCTGTCTTTGAGCGCGGTGCCGCCAATGGCCACGATGCCTTCAGCATCGCCGTGATTACCGGCTGGGATAGCGTCAACAACAAGCCCACGACCTATTCCAAACAACTTTCGCAGGCTGCCGCATGGGGTGCGACCAACATCACCACCATGGCCAATTTCCAGATCCTGCGCTTCGGCACGGGTGATGCCCTGACCAATGACACCGCGGTCACTGCTGGGACCGCCCAAGGTTTGGGTGGGTTGATGTTCACGCTGCAAGATTTTGGTCTCGCCGCGAACACCACCATTTATGGCTATTCCATCATGGAATATCGGGCGGCCCCGGTCGCGGCCGGCGCCTTGCTGGCCGACTGGACTAACACGACATATTATCCCACCAATTCCGCTCCCGGCGTTGATCTCTCCGGCATCAACGGCTTGATGTTCAGCAAAACGCCCGAGCCCTCGACCTATGGGGCCCTGCTGGTGGGGGCCACGGCCGGGTTGCTCGGCTGGCGGCGCCACCGTCGCAGGGTCAGCGCGCGAGCGGCTTGAGGAGCGAAAATTTGCCGCTGGACGCCGGCTGGATGAACTTCCGGCGGAAGAGATTCACACGCACGCCCTCCCCCAGGGCCGCGGCGATCGCGCCTTCCAGCCCTTGCGGGGCGATCTCGTCCGCGACGTACTGGAAATCCCAGCGCTGCTCGGACACCTGCACGAGGCTCCAGTGCCAGCACGCAAAGTTGGCCGGCATCGCCGCATCGACCTCGAACGCGGAAACCACCCGGCCAGCGGCGCTGAAATACAGGTCCCGTTCGCGCCCGAGAATCCGGTAGCCCGTCGGGGTGCGGCGCACAATGTCGCCGGTGAAATAGCGCAGGAGCGGCATCGCCTCCCGGTCGCGGGTGGTGACATTGATCTGAAAAACATCGGCGAGCCCCGGCCGCCACGGCACGAGTTCGACGAAGGCGTTGCCGTCGATCGCGCGCAGGTTGTCCGCGAAGGCATCGCCCACGAAAATATAGCCGGCCTCGGTCGAGCCGTAGAGATCCACCTGCACGGCGGGAAACACTTCCGCGATGCGCCGGCTATGCTGCAGGCTGGCCTTGCCGTAGGTCAGGATGACGGTGCGAATGCTCGGGACGCTGACCCGGCGCTTCTTGACGGCCCGCGCCAGCATGGAGAGATACACGGGCTCGCCCTCGATGACCTCCGGCTTGAGCGCCTGGAGTTCCAGGACGATGCGATCCCACTCGGCCTCGGCGAAGACAAACGGGTCACTGGAGAGATTCAGGTAAACGGTGCCGTCAAAATAGCGGTGCGGGAACGGATGGTCTTCGTACGGGCAGAGATTGCTCGAGCACCCGATGGGCGCGAGCACGGCCTTGCGGTAGGGACGGTCGACATACTGGGCCAGCGGCGGATGGGCGAGGTAGGCGCGACGCAACTGGGCGTTCCACCAGCCGTCCTCCATCACCACCGTCATGGGCCGCGCGGTGGAACCGGACGTGTGCTCGTACTCGTATTTCTTTTCCAGCAGGCCGCGCTCGATCACCGCGTAGTCCGCAAAGAAAGCCGTATGCCCGCGGTCGAGGATTTCCTGCTTCGTCAGCACCGGGATCTCGCGGTAGCAGGACCACTGCAGCCGCTCCTGATGCAGGGGGAACCGCTGGCCATACAGCGGACTGCGCCGGTAAATCGCCCGGATCTCCTGCTCCAATGGCGGCGGAATGAGGCCGCTTTCACCCACGCCCAAGGCCTCCGGCGCATTGGCAAAGACTGAGGATGAGGTGGCGGCTTCCATCGGGTCGGGGGAGTAAAATCCCCGAGGGGTCAAAGTCAAACGCCGCCCCGGCGCAGCTGCGCCCAGAGCGGGGTAAACAGCAACAGGGCATCCAGGACCATCGCGTGCGTGATCTCGCCGCGGTAGGCGAGCGCATAGACCTCGTCCACCGGCTTGGTCATGATCTCAAATTCCTCGTCCGGATCCCAGTCGAGCCGGGCGGTCGGCCGGGCCTGCTCAACCAGCACCAGATGGCAGCGGTTGTTCTGCATGGCCGGATTCGGATGCACCGTCCCGAGCAGTCGCGCGTTGGTGCCCTCAAAGCCCGACTCCTCGCGCAGCTCGCGCACGCCGGCCGCCACCGCATCCTCCCCGGGATCCATCACGCCCCCGGGGATCTCGACCGAAAATTCATCCGTGCTATAGCGGAACTGTCGCACGAGCACGAGTTGATGGTCCGGCGTCAGCGCCAGCACATTGACCCAATCCGGCGCGTGGATGACGACAAAGTTCTGTGCCTGGCTCCGGTGCGGATGCTGGAAGACGGTGCGCGTGACGTCAAAAATCCGCGTGGTGAGCAGGGGCTCGGTGCGCAGCTTTTTCCAGCGCTGCGGCCGCGGGGGTTGATCGCTCATGGGCGGTGATTGTCGATGGTCAAAAAAAATGCCTCCGCGACACAAGGTCTGGGAGGCACGGGATGGTTTGGGACCAAAATTACTTCTTCGGAATCTTGATCTTCTGGCCGACCTTCAACTTGGAAGGGTCAAGGCCGGGATTCTCGGCAAGGATGTGGTCAACCTTGGTGGCAAACTTCTTCGCGATCTTGGAAACCGTATCGCCGGGAGCCACGGCATAGTTGCCATTGGCGTCAACCGTGCCGGTGACGACACCAGCGCCACCTTTGCCCGCCGGAGCGGCCGCGCGGGCCTTCATGGCTTCCTCAATCTTGGTGATCTTGCCATTGATGGTGCCGATCTCGGCGCCCACCTGGTCAAGGGCACCTTGGATACCCGTGCGGATACCCTTGATGTCGGTCTCGGACTTGGCGGCAGCAGAGCGCACCTCGGCCTCGATGGTGGCGATCTTGGCGACTTCGTCGCCTTGTGCGGCCACGGTCTTTTGGAGCGTGGAAAGTTTGACGAGGGCCACGATCGCAAGGACCAGGGCGAGACCGCCGGCGATCACGCCAACGAGAGGCAAGATGCTGCCGGAACTATTACTGTCGCGGGAAAGAGTATCCATTTAGTTGTGAGATTGAGAGGTGTATATAGGGCAGGCTCTTCTGGTGAAGCAAGAAGCATTTTTTAACACTTTCAGGGTCGCTTGGGCCGGCAAATCGCCGGGGCGGCGGGAAGGATGTTCGGTCGCGGATGATCCACAATACCAGCGATAAACGACCCGTGACGTGACGGGTCGCCATGGGCCGCGGGCCACACCGGAAAATGCCCCCGACACCCTGCCCGGCGAGGCGGATCAAACATTCCCACGAGAACATTGACATGGAGTAAACACACCCCTCCCATCGCAATGAGTCACGGGGTGTAGCTTAGTCTGGTAGAGCGCCTGGTTTGGGACCAGGAGGTCGTAGGTTCGAATCCTATCGCCC
>JBAXWQ010000208.1:0-5925 GCA_037128315.1 Opitutia bacterium
CTGCCCCGCGCACACCAGCGCCAAAGCCAGCGCCCCCGGCACGGCCTGCACCCAGAGGATTTTCCGGCTGGCCGTCGCCGCGCCGAAGATGCCGGCGATGATCACGCACGAGAGGAAAAACACCTTGATGGTGTGGCCGTCGGCGCCGGCCAGCAGGCCCCAAGCGAGCCCGGCGGCCAGAAACCCGTTGTAGAGCCCCTGGTTGGCGGCGAGCGACTTGGTCATCTCCGCCTTCTCCGGCGTCAACGCAAACACCCGCCGGCCGTACGGCTTGGTCCACAGGAACATTTCCAGTACGAGGAAGTAGAGGTGCAGCAGGGCGACCAAGCCAACGAGGGCATTCGCGAGGAGGTTCATGGCGGCAGTCAGCCGGCTACGCCAGCAGAGGCAATGCTGCAATCGGCCAAGTAGCCACAGGCCTCCGTGCCTGTGGTTTTGGGTAGCACGTAACGCATCACGGAATCCGGCGCCGGCAGCACGCACCCCCCATCCTTCACAATCCCCACAGGCAGGGACGCATGGGGCTACACCGGATGCGCCACCCGCCGCGCCACCAGCAGCGTGGCGATCATGTCCTGCACAATCTTGCCGTGCTGATTGTACGTGCGGCAATGCAGCTTGATCAGGCCCCGGTCGGGCCGCGCCGGCGCCGGGCGCAGTTCCTCCACCTCCGTCACCACACGCAACCGGTCGCCCGGCAGCACCGGGCGCGGCCAGCGGAGCGACTCCATCCCCTGCCCGATCACCCCGCCATCGAGTTCCATCTCCCCCTGCACCATCAGCCGCATGCTGACGGCGGCCGTGTGCCAGCCGCTGGCAACGAGCTGGCCGAAGAGCGTGGATTGCGCCGCCAGCGGATCGGTATGAAACGGCTGCGGATCGTACTGCCGGGCAAAGGCCATGATCTCCGCCGCCGTCATCTCATACTCGGCGGTCTGGAATTTATCCCCGACCTTCAGGTCCTCGAAATAGCGCATGGGACCCTGATAGCCCTTTCCAGGCCGATGTCCAATATGCCTGTAGCCGGGGTCGCTGACCCCGGACTGCAGTAGCCACAGGCCTCCGTGCCTGTGGAGCTTTCGGCCGCATGCGCGGCAATACCCGACAGGCAGAGACGCCTGTCGCTACCGCAAACCCGCATCAACTCCTGTGGTTGCCTCCCCCCGCATCTCTGTGCATCTGTGTGCATCCGTGGCCTCTCCTGCTCCCACTTCCCTGACCGGCGTCCTCGAACGCATCATCTTTTTCAACGAGGAGAACCACTACACCATCGCGGAATTGAAACCCGACCCGTCCTCCGCCAAGGCTACGGAGGGCAAGGGTGCGCCATCCGAAAGTGATGATGCTTCCGGCAAAATCACCATCGTCGGCCCGCTGCCCGGCGTCCAATGCGGCGAGACGCTCCAGCTCACCGGCGAGTGGACCCGCCACTCCCAGCACGGCGCGCAGTTCAAGATCGCCACGTTCAAGTCCGAGCTCCCCTCCTCCGTCTACGGCATCCGCAAGTACCTCGGCAGCGGCCTCGTGCCCGGCATCGGTAAGGTCTACGCCAACAAGATCGTCGACACCTTCGGCACCGACACCCTCCGCGTGCTCAGCGAGGAATCCGGCAAACTCCGCAAGGTTCCCGGCATCGGCAAGGTCCGCGCCGCCGCCATCAAGGAGGCCTGGGCTGAGCAGAAAACCCTTCGTGAGGTGCACATTTTCCTCCAGACCTACGGCGTCACCACCTCGCAGTGTGTCAAGCTGGTCACCAAGTACGGCCCCGCGGCCAAGCAGGTCATCACCGAAGAACCCTACCGCGTGGCCCGCGAGATCGACGGCATCGGCTTCAAGACCGCCGACCGCATCGCCATCAACCTCGGCTACGCCAACGACGCCCCGCCGCGCCTCGACGCCGGCCTGATCTACGCCCTCGAGACGCTGCAGGAGGAGGGCCACACCGCGTTCCCCCGCGGCGAGCTCGTCGACTATTCAGCAACCCTCCTCGAAACCTCCGGCGAGCTGCTGCAGGCCCGCATCGACGCGCTGATCGCCGCCAAGGCCATCATCCAGCATGGTGGAACCCGACCTCCATCCTTCGCCAAGGCTACGGACGGCAGGCCGGGCGGGTTTGCATGTAGGGCGTACCGAGCGCCAGCGACAGTTGGACATCCTCCGGATGAGCCGTTGCGACCAGCTCAAGGCCCAGTGCCCGTCGAGGGGCCGCGGCTCGTCGGGACGACTCGCCCTACCTCTTCTGACACCGCCTCCCGTCTCCCGCCTCCGCAGTTACACGATGCTATCGTGCAACTGCCGAACAACGACCGCGCCGAGCAGAAAATCGCCGCGACCGTCAAGCGCCTTGCCTCCGTGCCCTCCGGCCTGCCGGCCATCAAGGTCGACGCCGCCATCCAGTGGGCCCAAAGCAAGTCCGGCATCGAGTTTCACCCCCTCCAAAAAGCCGCGCTGGCGAACGCCCTCACCCACAAATTCAGCATTTTGACCGGTGGACCAGGCGTGGGCAAAACCACGATTCTGCGGGCGCTGGTCGAGATCCTGAAAGCCAAGAAAGTTCGCGTGCATCTCGCCGCCCCCACCGGCCGAGCCGCCCAACGACTAGCTGAGACCACCGGCGGCTTCGCCTCGACCATCCACCGGCTGCTGAAATTCGAGGGCGCCAAAGGCGGCTTCACCGTCAACGAGTCCCACCCCCTGGCCACGGACTTCCTGATTGTCGACGAGGCCTCGATGCTCGACTCCCGCCTCGCCGCCGCGCTGCTGCAGTCCGTGCCCGTCCGTGCCCACCTCCTGCTGGTGGGCGACGTGGACCAATTGCCCAGCGTCGGCGCCGGCAATGTGCTCAAAGACCTGATCGCTGTAGCCGGGGTCGCCGACCCCGGCCTGCCGGCCGTAGCCTTGGCGAAGGCCGGACCGGGCTCAGCGAGCCCGGCTACAATGGCCGTGACGCGATTGACCGTCGTCTACCGCCAAAAAGACCAGAGCCTCATCGTCACCGTCGCCCACGCCATCAACGGCGGCGATGGCTCGCCCCCACCCGTGGTCAGCGAGGTGGCGAAGGCCCAGGCGTGGAGCGACCTCAACTTCATCGCGGCCTCCTCGCCCGAGGACTGCCTCGCGAAGGTCACGGAGCTCTGCACGAAATTCATCCCGTCGCACTTCAAGTGGTTTCACCCGGTCAACGATGTGCAGGTCCTCGCCCCGATGCACAAGGGCATCGCCGGCGTGGCCAACCTCAACGCGCAGCTGCAGGCCGCACTCAACCCCGCGCACCAAAGCCTCAAGACCGTCAGCGGCGAGTACCGCCCGGGCGACAAGCTCATCCAGCTGCGCAACAACTACGACAAGGACCTCTTCAACGGCGACATTGGTGTGGTGCTCTCGATCGACGGCGTGAAGGGCACGCTCACTGCCGACTTCGACGGCGCCAAGCACACGTTTGAACGCGGCGAGTTCGGCGACCTCGGCCTCGCCTACGCCATCAGCATCCACAAGTCGCAGGGCAGCGAATACCCCATCGTCATCGTCCCGCTGCTGAAGGCCCACTTCGTCATGCTCCAGCGCAATTTGATCTACACCGCGATCACCCGCGGCCGGAAGAAGGTCTTCATCGTCGGCGAGCCCGCCGCCTACGGCATGGCCGTGCGCAACGCGGAGTCGAAGCTCAGGTGCACTCACCTGCGGGAGAAGATCGTCGCCCGGACCCAGTTGTAAGTTGAATAACCGGTTGGCTTCATGCTTGAGCCACATCCGGCGCCAGCTATCCATTCTCTCGTTTGCACCTGCGCCACCGCCTCCTCCTTGCCCTGCCCCTGGCCCTGCTAGGCGGCTGCGTTCAGCAACCCGACCTGCTGCCCGTGCCGGAGGCGATGGTCACCCAAGCGCGCATTCCTGGTTACAAGGGTATTCGCTACGGCTACGACCAACGGGAGGCCAATTTTGTCGCCGACTTCCAGACGGCCATGCGCGCGGCCCAGCCCGGCCCTGAGGGCGTGGCCCTGCTGGCGCTCTCCGGCGGCGGCCCCAACGGCGCCTTCTGCGCCGGCCTCCTCACGGGCTGGACCGAGACCGGACACCGGCCCGAATTCCAGGTGGTGACCGGCGTCAGCACCGGGGCCCTGGCCGCCCCGTTTGCCTTTCTCGGTTCGGCCTATGATGCGCGGTTGGCCCAGGCCTACACCACGATCAGCGACCCGGATGTCTACGAGCCCCACTATTGGCGCAGCGCCTTCCGCTTTTTCAAGACCGATTCCCTGGCCGACACCACCCCGTTGACCCGCACACTTTCCACCTTGGTGGACCAGGCGTTGCTGGATGCCATCGCGGCGGAATATCGCCGCGGCCGGCGGCTCTATGTCTGCACCACGGATCTGACCTCCGGCCGCCCGGTCTTTTGGAACCTGACCGCCATCGCCGCCAGCGGCCGGCCGGATGCCCTGGGCCTCTTCCGGAAAGTCCTCGTGGCTTCCGCGTCCATCCCGATTGTGTTCCCGCCCCAGTACTTCGAGGTCGAGATCGGCAAGGACCGTTACGTCGAGATGCACGTGGACGGCGGCCTGAGCCGGCAGGTGTTCGTGCACATGAACGGGGCCCGGGCAGGGCTGGCCCCCCGCCCCGACGGCAGCCCCACGCCGCTGACCGCCTATATCATCTGCAATTCCAAGGTCGCCCCCACCTACTACCTGATCCCACCCCAACTGCCCGCCATCGCCATGCGCACCGTCGCGGCGCTGGTCCGCGCCGAATCCATTGGCGACCTCCATCGCATCTACGGCCAAACGGTCACGGAAGGCGCCGCCTTCCGACTGACGGCCATCCCCGAGGACTTCAACATGGCGCACAAGGGGGTCTTCGACACCAGCTACATGCAGCGCGTCTTTAAGCTGGGCCGCGAACGCGCCGCCCGCCCGGATCTGTGGCAGGAGAAGCCGCCGCTGATCGACGTGCAGTCGGTCGAAGCACCGTGAGCGGCGGATTCTGAGGCTCACGCGAAGGCGCGAAGTGCTGGACCCTCCCGAGTTCGAATCGAGTCTTTCTCTTAATCGTAATCTTTCTCTTTCTCACGGTTTGTTGATCGGGATCGTTCGGAGTTAGAGAAAGATTATGAGAAAGAGGAAAGAGAAAGAACGAGACCCAGAGCTGCGGAACGGGGCGTGTCCTCCCGACGAGCTGCTTCGCGCTCTTCGCGGCTTCGCGTGAGAACTGATCGGGTAACAGGCCCACGCCGGGCCAGCGGTGTTACCACCGCTGCTACCGGCAAACCTAAGCCTCTATTTCCACCGGGGTCTGCGCCTCGATCTCGTCGATCGTGGTCAGGCCCAACAGCACTTTCTTCAGGCCGTCATAGCGCAACGGCCGGTAGCCGATGCGGGCCGCCAGTTCGGTCAACTCCACCAGATTGGTGCCGGCGGTGATCTTGGCGCGCATGGCCCGGCTGACCAAAAAAAGCTCGTGGAAGGACACCCGGCCCTTGTAGCCGGTTTTGTTGCACACGTGGCAGCCCCGGCCGCGATAGAAGGTCACGTCGGGCAGTTTCGGGTCGTCGAAATACCGCCGCAATACTTCCTCGGCGGGCGAGTAGGCTTCCTTGCAATTCTCGCAGATGCGCGCGGCCAGCCGCTGGCCCAGCACCGCCACCACCGAGGGCGCGACCATGTAGGGATCCACGCCCATTTCCTCGAGGCGCACGATGGCCTCCGGAGCGGAATTGGTGTGCATCGTCGCCAGAACGAGATGCCCGGTGAGCGCCGCCTCGGTGGCGATCTTGGCGGTTTCCAGGTCGCGAATTTCTCCCACCAACATGATATCGGGGTCCTGGCGGAGCAGGGCCCGCAGCATTTTGGCGAAGGACATGTCGATGCCGTGCTGCACCTGCGTTTGCGTGATCCCCTCCAGCTTCATCTCAATGGGATCCTCGATGGTGGA
>JBAXWQ010000209.1:0-5900 GCA_037128315.1 Opitutia bacterium
GCTCTTGCCCTGGCACCACTGGCCGCCGCCGCCGTCGCGCTGCCAGTCGCGGGCGCTGACGTCGTTGGCGCAGGTGTAGCCGAGCACGTAGTCCAGGGCTTCAGCCTTGCGGACGTTCTTGCAGCGCCGGCCGATGACGATGGCCAGCTCGCATTCATAGTCCACCTTCGTGCTCGGCAGTTTGACGGGGATTTCGATGGGGTCGCCGGGGTTTTGGACGCTCGCGGTGTTCTTGATGAACAGCACCGGGTGCGCGGGCGGCGCGTTGTTGCTCTCGGCGGCATGCTTTTTGTAGTTGAGCCCGATGCAGAGCAGATTGGCGGGCGCCAGCGGGGCGAGGCGCTTGCCGGGTATGACCGTTTGATCGGTAACGCGGAAGTCGCCGAAAATGTCGCCGGCGACGACGCGCGCCGAACCATCGGATTGCAGGGCGGCGTAGGCTGGACCGCTGGGGGCGAGGTGGCGGATGAGTTTCATGGGGGAAGTTGAAAGTTGAATGGTGAAAGTTGAAAGCCCGGAGTTCAACCCCAGGGAAGCCCGGCATCCTTCAACTGGCTGCATCGTCCGGTCCGGGCAAGGCAACCCGGCACTTGACCCGTGCGTTGACTCAGCGGCATGGCTTGGTACGTTGCTCCTTCGTCATGAAACTTCGTTTGCCGCTGAATCGGGCCCTGGGCGCCAGTCTCGTCGCGCTCGCAGCCGGCCTGACCCGGGAGGCGGCGGAACAACTGGCCAGCCTGGCACCGGGACCCGTGGAGCCGGTGCATCGGGCGCGGGTGGCGTTGAAGCGGGCCCGGTCCACCTTGCGTTTGCTGGAGAAAGCCGGGGCGGATTGGGCGCTGGTGCCGCGCTATCGCCTGGCCCATTTGGCCGGCTTGATGTCGGCGGCGCGGGAAACGGCGGTGGTCGCCGCCTTGGCGAGTAAGCTGGCCCAACAGTTGGCGGAGGGTCCCCCGCGGGAGGTGGCGTTGTTGTTGGCCGCGAAGCGCGGTCGGCTGGTGCCGCCGGAGGTGGATTTGATCCGAGCAGCTTTGCGGCAGGAGGCGCAGCAGCTGGCCCAGGCCCCGGTGCCGGTCATCACGCCGCTGCAGTTGCGACACCTGCTGCGGCGGAGCCTGGTGCGGGCGGACCGCCAGTACCGCGATGCCGCGCTGCTGGCGACGCTGGATTCCTTCCACTCGTGGCGCAAAGCCGTGATTGTCCTGCGCGACCAATGCGCACTGGCGGCGGCCCGCTGGCCGTCGGGTGCGGGCGGCGCCCATCCGCTGCTCTTCAAGCTGGCCCGGCAATTGGGCCACGGCGGTGATCTGGCCTTGTTGGGGCAGCGCCTCGAGCGCCTGCGCGTGCCGCCCGGGTGCGACTCCGCCCGCCGGGAGCTCATCCGGCGATTGCAGGCTGAACGGCAACTGGCCATCGCGCAGGCCCTGCGCCGCTGGCCCCGGCTGGAAAAGCAGCTGGCTTATTTCCTCAGCGAAAGAGATCCCTACTTCGCCACCCCCGCCGACCACCCCCGCTGAATCTAGAAACGCAGTTGGGCACAGAGTGCACAGAGGTAGACACAGAGTTCGCAGAGAAAGACCTCCGCAAACTCCTCCTCCCCCATCGCTCATCATCCAACGGACGAATTCAAATTTGCGCTGCACCGACTGGTAAGTATTTCTCACGGCACTCCCTCCTGCCTCTGTGATCTCTGTGACGAGATCGATCTACCTGATTTAGATGTGAATTCCTCATGACCACCCCCGATCCTTCCCGTCGCGATTTTCTTAAAACCTCCACCCTGGCCGGCCTGGGTGCCTCTCTGGCGGGCGTGGCGCTCAGCGGCCCGCGGGCGACGGCGCAGACGGTCAAGGCCTCCCAGGATCTTTCGAGCCTGAGTACGGTCCGCCCCCGGCCGGCGGGTCACAAGCCGGTGCAGACCCTGAGCACTCGCCCGTTGGAGCGGGTCCGCGTCGGGGTCATCGGCCTGCATCGCGGCCTGACGCATGTCGAATCCGTGCTGGGCATCGAATTCGCCGACGTGGTGGCGGTGTGCGACATCTATGCCGACCGGGCCAAGCAGGCGGCCGATGCCTGTGAAAAGGCCGGCCGGCGCCGGCCGATGGAATACAGCGGCAATGAAAACATCTGGGAGCAGTTGGTGGAGCGCGACGACCTCGACGTCGTCTACATCGCCACTCCGTGGGACTGGCATGTGCCGATGAGCCTGCGGGTCATGGAGCGCGGCAAGCATGCCTTCGTCGAGGTTGCGGCAGCCGTGACCGTCGACGACTGCTGGCGCCTGGTCGACACGAGCGAGCGCACCCAGCGCCACTGCGTCATGCTGGAGAATTGCTGCTACGGGGAAAACGAGCTCTTCGTGCTCAACCTGGCCCGCGCCGGGGTGCTGGGCGAGCTGACCCATGCCGAGTGCGCCTACATCCACGACCTGCGCGGCGTGCTCTTCGAGTTGGGCTACGAGGGCGACTGGCGCCGCAATTACCACTGGAAGCTCGACGGCAACCTGTATCCGACCCACGGCCTGGGCCCCGTGGCGCAATACCTCGGGCTTGGCGCGGGGGATCAGTTCAAGTTCCTCGTGTCGATGAGCTCGCGCGAGCGCAATCTCACGAAGCATCGCGACGAGACCCAGCCCAACGGGGGCCGGCATGCCGCGGAGAAATATGTCTGCGGCGACATGAACACCTCGCTGATCAAGACCGAGCTGGGCCGCACGATCATGATCCAGCACGATGTGGTCAGCCCGCGGCCCTACAACCGCATCAACGCCCTCTCGGGCACGGGCGGCACCTTTTTCGACTACCCGGCCCGCCTGGCGCTCAATGACCCCAAGGTCCACGGGCTCGACGCGAAGGGCTCCCACGAATGGCTTTCGGCGAAGGACCTGGCCACCATGCGGCGGAAATTCACGCACCCGCTCTGGGCCATGCTTCTGGAGCGCGCGAAGGGCGCCGGCCACGGTGGCATGGATTTTGTGATGAGCTGGCGTCACCTCGACTGCCTTCGCCGGGGCATCACCCCGGACAGCGTGGTCTATGATGCCGCGGCCTGGAGCAGTATCATCGAGCTCTCGGTGCACTCCGTGGCCACGGGCAGTATGCCGGTTGGCATCCCCGACTTCACGCGCGGGCTGTGGCAGGAGATCAAGCCTCTGGGGATTGCGGAGGCGGCGAGGGTGGGGGGGTGAGGCAGGGCTTCTGACGGAGTTGAAAGTTGAGGGTTGAAAGTTGAAAGACGGCAAAGCGGGTTGCGGCGGCTTGGTTCCGCCTCTTTCAACATTCAGTCTTTTGGAAGTGCTGTTTGAATCGCTATAGCTGCTTGCACCCAAGGTGGCGACGACGCGGCGGGATACGTTGTAATAACTCCGACTAATCCCGGGCTTGCGGGGGTGGGGGTTTGTCGTAGGGTGCCGGCATGAGCTTCCAGGAACTCCTCGCTGAGCTGCCGTCGCTGACGGTTGAGCAACGACAGTTGTTGATGCGGAAGACAGCCGAACTGGATGAGGCCATTTTGTCACCGGCAGAAGAGCGGTTGGTGGAGGAGCGGAGGGCGGAATACCGCCGTGACCCGGCATCAGGGGTCAGCCTCGATGAGATGGAGAAACGTTTACGGGCCAATCTCGGTCCGTGGCCTGGAATGTAATCATCAGTTTTCACGTCGAGGACGACGTTGCGGCCGCCGCGCGGTGGTATTGTAGGAGCGGCTTTACGCCGCGATGCGAACGTGATGATGCCCGCGAATCGCGGCATAAAGCCGCTCCTACAGCAATCCAAGCCGGAGCGAGCTCCGGGGTATCAAACCCAGAGCGAATGAAAAGCCCCGCTGGGAGGCGGGGCTGGTAGGTATCGGGGCGTAAAGCCCCTCCTACAGTTTGGAATTAGTGTGCCACTTTCACTCTCACTTGTCACTCGCGGCGCTCGGCGCCGCGTACGCTTCCATCCCCACGCACGAGCACACCAGATTCCGGTCGCCGTACACGTTGTCCACGCGACCCGTCGCCGGCCAGAACTTGCTGGCGCGGGTGTGCGCGTCGGGAAACGCCGCCGTTTCCCGTGAATAGGGATGGGTCCACTCGCTGGCGGTCACGGCCGCCGCGGTATGCGGGGCGTGCTTGAGCGGGTTGTTGAGCTTGTCGCTGGCCCCGCTGGCCACGGCCGCCATCTCGCCGTGAATGGAGATGAGGGCGTCGCAGAAGCGGTCGAGCTCGACCTTCGCCTCGCTCTCGGTCGGCTCGATCATGAGCGTGCCGGGGACGGGGAAGGACATCGTCGGGGCGTGGTAGCCGTAATCCATCAGGCGCTTCGCCACGTCCTCGACCTCGAGGCCGTGCTTCTTCCACGGGCGAAACTCGAGGATGCACTCGTGGGCGACCAGCCCGGCGGCGCCCCGGTAGAGCACGGGAAAATATGGCTCGAGCCGCTTGGCCGTGTAGTTGGCGTTGAGGATGGCGAACTGCGTGGCCCGCTTGAGCCCGTCGGGGCCCATCATGCGGATGTACATCCAGGAGATGACGAGGATCGAGGCGCTGCCGTACGGAGCCGCGGAAACGGCTCCGCTGGAGGCGGGAGACGGGAGGCCGGAGGCGGGGTTTCCTCCCGTTTCCGCTCTCCGGTCTCCGGTCTCCACACGCGACAGTGCCACATGGCCGGGCAAAAAGGGCACGAGCTGCTTCGCGACGCCGATCGGGCCCATGCCCGGGCCGCCGCCGCCGTGCGGGATGCAGAAGGTCTTGTGCAGGTTGAGATGGCAGACATCGGCGCCGATGAAGCCGGGCGAGGTCAGGCCGACCTGGGCGTTCATGTTGGCGCCGTCCATGTAGACCTGGCCACCGTGGGCGTGGATGGTCTTGCAGATGTCACGGATCGAGGTCTCGAACACGCCGTGGGTGGACGGGTAGGTGACCATGAGCGCGGCGAGATTCGCGGCGTGCTCGGCCGCCTTGGCCTTGAGGTCGGCGACATCGATGTTGCCGCTGGCGTCGCAGGCGACCGCCACGACCTTGAAGCCGCACATCGCGGCGCTGGCGGGATTGGTGCCGTGGGCCGAGGTGGGAATGAGGCAGATGTTGCGGTGGCCCTCGCCGCGGGATTCGTGGTACGCGCGGATGACGAGCAGGCCGGCGTATTCGCCCTGCGAACCGGCATTGGGCTGCAGCGAGACGGCGGCGAAGCCGGTGATCTCGGTGAGCCACTTCTCGAGCTGCGTGAAAAGCCTGGCGTAGCCCTTGGTCTGGTCGGCGGGGGCGAACGGATGCAGCTGGCCGAACTCGGGCCAGGTGACCGGGAACATCTGGCTCGTGGCATTGAGCTTCATCGTGCAGGAGCCCAGCGAAATCATCGAGTGGCAGAGCGAAAGGTCCTTGGCCTCCAGCCGGCGGATGTAGCGCAGCATCTCGTGCTCGGTGTGGTAGCGGTTGAAGACCGCGGCCGTGAGGTAGCCGGAGGCGCGCTGGTGCGGCGCCGGGTAGGGGCGGACCGCGGTGCCGTCCGCGTCCGGCGGCCCGCCCAGCGGGCCCACCTTGCCGGGGGCGGGCGCGAAGCAGCCGAGCAGGGTGCCGACCTCCTCGACCGTGGTTGTCTCGTCGAGCGAGATGCCGACGGTCGAGGCATTGACCGGGCGCAGATTGAGCTTGGCCGCGACGGCGGCGGCGAGGACGGCGGCGGCATCGATGCCCGATACGGTCAGGGTATCAAACACCGGCTCGGCATTCACGGTTGCGCCCAGCGTCTGCAGGCCCTCGGCCAGCAGGCCGGTCAGCAGGCGGGTGCGCTGGGCGATTTTCTTCAGGCCGTCGGGCCCGTGATAGACGGCATACATCGAGGCCATGACGGCGAGCAGCACCTGGGCGGTGCAGATGTTCGACGTGGCCTTGTCGCGGCGGATGTGCTGCTCGCGGGTGC